>JAUXIR010000040.1 GCA_030620915.1 Geopsychrobacter sp.
ATATTCAGACTCAATCACCAGATAGTGGTCATGAGTCTCCTTGGCCATCCGCTCAAATACCATACGGGCTGCAGGGTCAACCAACTTTGATGCGGTGTACCTCAGACTCTTCTCCAGTGACTCTTCTTCACGCAGCGCAATCTCCATGGCATGACGTTCATCCACCTGTTCATCAATCGACTTCTCCAATCGATGCATCATCACCGAGATTGAATGAGAAGGTGCGCTGATAAACTCATCGAAACTGCCAAATTCACTCCCCGGATAGATACGAAATAAAGCGTCTGCATGTTCGCGTTCGTCTTGCGCCAGGGTATCAAAAACCTTCCGTCCTCCGGGATCCTTGGTGATCTGCGCAGCTCGCTGGTAAAACACCATCAGATCTCTTTCCATCAATACTGCCCGCTTAATCGCTTCCTGATGATTGAATTCCTGTGTCAGCATCTCTTTCCCCTTTCGTATAGACAGCTAATAAAATTGTGAACCAAAAGAAGTCTCTGTAATCATTATAACGGCGTTTTCTACTAAGGCAAAGGAGCTGGACAAGGAAATTGTCGACCAACGCGCAAAAAAAGGGATGGCACAGGCGTGCCATCCCTTCAAAACCATCCCTCAATTAAGCCCTTATCAGCCTTGAGCCTGAACCGCTGTAATCGCCGTAACATTGACAATATCTGCGACTGAACAACCACGTGACAGATCATTAACCGGCTTAGCAAGTCCCTGAATTATCGGACCGACAGCTTCGGCACCCGCAATTCTCTCGACCAGCTTATAGCCGATATTCCCGGCATCAAGGGTGGGGAAGATCAGGGTGTTGGCCTTACCTGCCACTGAAGATCCCGGGGCCTTCTTTGCTCCGACTTGTGGCAAGAGGGCTGCATCGGCCTGTAATTCGCCATCGATAGCCAGATCAGGCGCCATCTCTTTAGCAATCGCGAGAGCCTTGAGGACCTTATCACAGTCCTCGTGGCCGGCGCTGCCCTTGGTAGAAAAACTGAGCATAGCGACACGGGCGTCAACACCGAGGAAACTCTTACAACTCGCTGCGGTGCTGATTGCAATCTCCGCCAGAGCCTGTGCATCAGGGTTGGGATTGACCGCACAGTCAGCAAAGCAGAGCACACCGTTCTCGCCGAAATCGGGATTCTTGGTCACCATCAGAAACACTGACGAAACCGTCTTCATACCGGCGGCAGTGCCGACGACCTGAAAGGCCGCACGCAAAACGTCACCTGTGGTATTAAATGCACCGGCCACGGCACCTCCGGCATCCCCCTTGCGCACCATCATGGCACCAAAATAGAGGTTATCTTCACCGGTCAGAAGTTCAAGCGCCTGCTCTTTACTCAGGCCCTTCTTCTTACGCAGCTCAACCAGTTCATCGGCGTAACCATCTAACAGGTCGGAGTCTTTCGGGGCAATCAGGTTGACGCCGTCAAGGGAAACCTTGAGCTCTGCAGCCTTGGCCTGAAGCTTGGCGACGTCACCGAGCAGGACCGGCTTGGCCAGCCCTTCAGCGACGATCTGCGCGGCGGCTTCAACCATCCGATCATCATAGCCTTCAGGCAGCACGACGGTTTGCAGGTTGCTCTTTGCTTTTTGTTTGATCTGTTCTACCAAGTGCATTTTTAGACCTCCATTAAGTCTCGGGTTGTCTCACCAGATTCATGAACAATAATAATCAACGTATACCGACTTAAAATAAAGACGAATAACCACGGTTATAGACAATGCGATACCGAGGGGTCAATGACTTAATCCCTACAGATATGGACAAGGAAGCAGAATGCCGCTGGCAGATCCTAGATGGCAGGGGTATAATCGACGGACATGAAGAGAATAAAAAAAAATCAATTGTACGAAAAAACGAGCTTTTTCAGCTTATTTCTGCTGATCTCGCTTTTGCTGCACCTGTTGACGGGGTTACTCCTGCAGAAACAACAGATTATCCCCGTACCCAAAAACAAACCTGAGCAAACGGCCGTCACACTACAGGAGCGCAACAACTGGCTTGAATTGGATCAGAAGCCGGTTGAAAAAACCGTTGAGCCTCCCAAAAACGCGACCCACGTTGCCGAGGCAAACGCAAAGGTCAAACAAGAAGCCGCACCCGAAGGAGACGACAGCCGCGATCAGCAAAGAACAGAAAGACAAAAACAACAGATCGCACAACAGATCGCAATACCGACACCCAGGCAAAAGCCAATCCCGCGATCAACGACACCACCGCCTGCCCCACCCTTGCAGGCCGACAGTCGCGGGGAGCGAAGTTCCGCAACCAAATCAAAACAAGAAAGACTATTGCGGCCGGTACCGATCAATCTGCCGAGCCTGAGTGCCCTGACAAACCTCTCACCCAAAACCCTGGCACGAATTGACCGTCAACAGCAGAAACAACGATGTAAAGATCGTCCCGAAATAGAATTAAAGGACGATGAAGTCTGGCTGAACCTCCGGCAGGACGATAAATTAATCTCATTTTTCCGCCGTTTCAGTGATCGCATTGAGTCGGTCTGGAACTATCCGGTTGAGGCCTCCAGTCAGGGGATTGAAGGGACCCTGCTGATCAAGATTGTCGTCAATAAAAAAGGCGAACTGGTAGATGCGTTCCCCCTGGAAAGCTCCGGTTCCGACATCCTCGACTATGAAGCGATCACAGCCGTCTACCGCGCAGCGCCTTTTGGCAAGTTACCAAGTTACTACCGGCATGATCAGCTGAAAATCTACGCCCACTTCCAGTACAACCTCAGCCGCCGCATGATCTATGGCAATCCATTAAGGTAAAGCATAAGCGCAGGACACCCCCGCCGCCAGTGTCCACAACGCCTCACGCCTCACGCCTCACGCCTCTCCCACCTCAACCTCGGCTTACGGGCCGCGAGGGTTTCATCAAGCCTGCGCGTTCGTGCATTGACCGGGGCATCGTGGAGCAGGTGCGGGCTGTCTTTCGCCTCTTCGGCAATCGCCACCAGGGCATCGCAAAACTCATCAAGCTCCTGCTTGCTCTCTGTCTCGGTCGGTTCAATCATCAATGCGCCCTGAACCACCAGCGGAAAATAAATGGTCGGAGGATGAAAGCCGTAATCGAGCAGCCGCTTGGCAACGTCCAGAGTATGACAATCGTTCGGCAGCTCCGCATCACTAAAAATTACTTCATGCAGTGAACGCTGCTTATAGGGAAGATGATAGCTCCCCTCAAGACGTGCGCGGATATAATTGGCGTTGAGAACGGCCAGCTCAGTCGCTCTCTTCAACCCCTTGGGGCCCATAGATAAGATATAGGCATAGGCACGAACCAGAATTCCGAACTGGCTGGCAAAGGTCCGTAAATGGCCAATCGATTGCGGTCGATCGGTCGCAAGTCGATAGTTCTGCCCTTCCTTAATGATCACCGGCACCGGCAAAAATGGTTCGAGAGCGGCGCTGACCCCGACCGGCCCCGCACCGGGTCCACCGCCGCCATGAGGGGTGGCAAAGGTCTTGTGCAGGTTAAAATGCATGACATCGATCCCCAGATCTCCCGGACGACAAATGCCGAGCAACGCATTGAGGTTAGCGCCATCACAATAGACCAGACCGCCACGACTATGGACCAGGTCACAGATCTCACGGATGTTCGATTCAAACAGGCCAAGGGTGTTCGGATTGGTCACCATCAGCGCGGCAACATCATCATCCATTGCCGCAGCGACCGCTTCAAGGCTGAGCACACCGTCCGATGCGATCGGCACCACATCATAGCCGCAGAGTGCTGCCGTGGCGGGGTTTGTGCCATGAGCGGTGTCAGGGATCAGCACCTTATGTCGTTTATTGCCTTGCGCCTGATGCCAGGCGTGGATCATCAGCATCCCGGCAAATTCACCATGAGCCCCGGCCGAGGGCTGCAGGGTCAATGCCGGGAAGCCCGAAATTTCGCAGAGCGACTGCTGCAGGTCGTACATCAGCTGCAGCGCCCCCTGTGACAGATGATCGGGGACCGCAGGATGCAGATGAGCAAATCCAGGTAAGCGGGCCAACTGCTCGTTGACTTTCGGATTATATTTCATGGTGCAGCTACCCAGCGGATAAAACCCGCTGTCGACCCCATAGTTCCAGGTCGAAAGGCGGGTGTAGTGACGCACCACATCGACTTCTGAAAGCTCAGGGAAGCCATCGATCTCATCGCGCAGCAGGCTCTCATCAGGTTCGACCAACGGCACATCGATTGCGGGCAGGTCATAGCCGCAGCGCCCGGCTGTCGAACGCTCGAAAATCAGTTTTTCATCGAGGATCAACCCCTTGCTGGCGATCGCACTCATGCTGCACCTCCCTTCAACGCTTCGACAAGGCTGTCGAGCTGTGCCCGATCATTCTGCTCGGTAACGCAAATCAGCAGGCCGTTTTCAATCTCCGGATAATCCGCGCTCAGATCGATACCGGCCAGGATCTTCTCAGCTTCCAACCGCCGCAAGACAACTGCCGCAGGCTGAGGGCAGGAGATAACAAATTCATTGAAAACAGGGGTCGCAAAAGGCAGAGAGTAGCCAGGAAGAGCGGCAATCTGCTCACGCAAATAGGCCGCACGCGAATAATTATCCCGCGCGAGCTGAGGCAAACCATTCTTCCCCAGCAGCGACAAATAAATACTGACCATCACAGCGCAGATCCCCTGATTTGAACAGATATTCGAGGTCGCCTTTTCGCGCCGGATATGCTGCTCACGGGTCGACAGGGTCAGTACAAAGCCGCGTTCCCCGTCCTTATCGACAGTTTCGCCGACCAATCGACCCGGCAGAGAACGCATATCCTTCTGACGAGCGGCGATAAATCCGATGCCAGGTCCACCGTAAGAGAGTGGAAGGCCGAAACTCTGCCCCTCGCCGATGACGATATCGGCACCCAATTCACCAGGTGAACGATACAGCGCCATGGCCAGGGGTTCCGCTGCGGCAACCAGCAACCGCGCACCGGAGCCATGGGTTAACAGCGACAGAGATTCGACGTCTTCAACCACCCCCAGATAATTTGGATAACCAACCACCAGCGCAGCGACATCCTGATCGAGCAGTTGCTGAACCGCCGCTTCATCGGTCCGACCATCAACCGTCAGCGGCACCTCAACCAGCTCAACATCCAAATAACGCACATAGGCCTCAACCACCTCGCGATAGCGCGGATGCACCCCGCGTGACAGCAGAATCTTTGAGCGTTTTCGTCCGCAGCGCAACGCCATCAACACCGCTTCAGCACAGGCCGAAGCACCATCGTAAAGTGACGCGTTCGCGACCTCCATGCCGGTCAACTGACAGATCAGGGTCTGAAATTCAAAGACGGCCTGCAGGGTGCCCTGACTGATCTCCGGCTGATAGGGGGTGTAAGCGGTATAGAATTCACTGCGACTGATCAGGTGATCAATAACCGTAGGGATATGATGGTCGTAGTAACCACCACCCAAAAAACGGCTCCAGCTGTCATCGACAGAATTCGCTGCAGCCAAAGCCTGAAAGTGACGTTGAAGGTCGGCTTCGGCGAGTGGATCACTCAATTCAAGATCGCGTGGCAAACGACAGTTTGCCGGGATACCACTAAAGAGAGCTTCGATCTTTTCGACGCCGATGGCATCAAGCATCGAGCTGATGTCTTGGTCACTGTGCGGCAGAAAACGCATGGATTGTCCTCACTAAAAGTCATGAACAAAAAAAGCCCGGTGACGCATTTCAGGCGTCACCGGGCCGATCTTATTGATACTCTACTCTTCTTCGATAAAAGCCTGATATGCGGCAGCATTCATCAGACCATCGAGCACCGCAGGATCGTCGGGCTTGATCCTGATCATCCAGCCATCCTCATAGGGAGAGGTATTGATCGATTCCGGCGCATCAGGCAGATCCGCATTCACCTCGACGACCTCACCGGCAAGTGGTGCATAGATATCTGAAACGGCCTTAACCGACTCAACGACGCCGAAGGGCTTACCGATTTCAACCCTGTCACCAGCCTCGGGGAGCTCAACAAAGACCACATCACCAAGCTGATCCTGGGCAAAATCCGAAATTCCGATACTGACCAGGTCGCCTTCAAGCAGGACCCACTCATGCTCTTCGGTATATTTGAGTTCTTCTGGAAAATCCATCATATCCTCCATACAAAGTAAGGGGTATCAGACAAAAGGCAGCTTAACTTTTTCAGCCGAAACTTCACGCCCGCGAATCACGATTGTAAATTCTGCATCACCGGCAACGGCGGCAGTCTCAACCAGTGCCAGAGCGATCCCCTGACGCGAACTCGGCGACATGGTACCACTGGTAACCTGGCCGACATCACGTCCTGCGGCACGCACAATGTATTGTTCGCGCGGGACCCCTGGTTGAGTCAGACGCAGACCGATCAACTGGCGACGCACTCCGCCAGACTTGGCTTTGAGCAGTGCTTCACGCCCACAAAAATCGGACTTGCCGAGCTTGGTGATCCAGCCGAGTCGTGCTTCTAGGGGCAGAACTTCGGCACTCAGTTCGTGGCCGTAGAGGGCATAGGCTTTTTCGAGTCTCAGGGTATCACGTGCACCCAGACCGACCGGAACCAAGCCTTGCGGAGTTCCCTGTTCCAGCAGCGCCTGCCAGAGGGGTTCAACATCATCCGGTGCACAATAGAGCTCAAAGCCATCCTCGCCGGTATAGCCGGTCCGCGAGACAATCATCGACATCCCGGCAACATCTGACTCGCAGAAGTAGTAGGTTTTGAGGGAGAGCAGATCAGCAGAAGTCAGCGCGCCAAGGATAGCCGCTGCCTTGGGTCCCTGCAGGGCCAACTGAGCAAATTCAGCACTCCGGTTAACCAATTGATAATCGCCCTTGCGCTGAGCAGCAAGCTCCTGCAGCCAGGCAAAATCCTTATCGATATTGGCCGCATTGACGCAGAGCATATATTTTTCAGCGCCAAACCGGTAGAGGGTAATATCGTCGACAATACCGCCATCGGCATAGCAGAGTGCGCTGTATTGGACCTGGCCGTCGACCAGCGTCGACAGATCGTTGATAGTGGCAAACTGGAGAAAGGCCATGGCATCTGGCCCGGTCACCTCGAACTCGCCCATATGCGACACATCGAAAAGACCGGCCGCACTGCGCACCGCCAGATGTTCGGCAATCACACCGGTGTACTGTACCGGCATATCCCAGCCGCCGAATTCAACCATCCGTGCACCAAGGTCACGGTGTACCTGGTTCAGTCCCGTCTTTTTCACGTTAGCCATTCCCTTCTGGTTCAATAAAGGATCAACTTAAGGGCGACAGGATATCAGCCCACCGCACAGGGCCAAAGAAGTTTTTTTCAATATCCGAGCTTCAGGAGATTAATTTTATCCTTTGGCGCGCCGCTTGGCACTTTCCAAAGTATTATAGATGAGCATTGTGATGGTCATCGGGCCAACGCCACCGGGAACGGGAGTAATGGCCGAGGCCTTCTGACAAGCAGCTTCAAACTCTACATCACCGACCAGTTTCTTGCCACCAACGCGGTTGACCCCGACATCAATGACCACGGCGCCCTCCTTGATCCATTCGCCCTTAATCATTTCAGGGATACCGACTGCGGCAATGACGACATCAGCAGCAGCAACCTTGGCCGGCAGATCAACCGTGCGTGAATGGCAGATAGTAACCGTGGCATGGGCCGCCAGGCACATCAGAGCTACCGGCTTACCGACGATATTCGAGCGACCGACGACGACCACATTTTTGCCCTTCAGGTCGACATTTGTCTCTTCGAGCATCTTCATCACGCCGTATGGAGTACAGGGCTGGAACAACGGGTTGCCGGTGACGAGACGGCCGACATTGTAGGGGTGAAAACCATCGACATCCTTGGCTGGCGAAATCGCTTCAAGCACCCTGCCCTCATCGATATGCTTCGGCAAGGGCAATTGGACCAAAATGCCGTCGATTCGACTATCTGCATTCAGTTGCGCAATCAGCTCGAGCAACTTCTCTTCACTGGTGTCGGCTGATAATTTATATTCGGCAGAGAAAACTCCGCAGTCGGCACAGGCCTTCTCCTTCATCGAGACATAGACCCGACTCGCTGGATCTTCGCCGACCAGAACAACCGCCAGCCCCGGAGTCACGCCCTGAGCAGCAAGTTCTGTCACTTCCTTTTTGATTCCCTCACGCATCTTTGCCGCAATCGCCTTACCGTCAATAATTTCTGCCACCTTGATAATCTCCCTCAATCATCTATGTAAATGAAAGTTCCTGATTTTGTCGACCTTGAATGTCGGTAAAAACTATATGAAAGCGGAGACAGTGTAAAGCAGATCTGCTCGCTTTTGCCGTCTACGTTTTAGCATGCTAAACTTAAAACACAGTAAGCACAGAGTGAACCCCCACTTCTCGCCTTCACTCCGGGAGCTTAAATGAAATGTTTGCTGCCATTGCTTATCCTGACAGCCCTGTTTTTTTCAACGGCGAACGCGGAAGACGAACTCCCTTACTTTGAAACTGAGGGGCAGATCAGACCGCCACTCGTCGACCGCGTGCATGTCGGACTCACGACAAGGCTTGATAGTTATGCCCGCTACTTCGATAATTTTTTCGCGGATGAAAGGGCCGATGAAGTAGCCGCCGACTCCCAGCTACGCCTGATCGCCTCCTTTCAACAAGCGGAAGGCGATGATCTTGAGTTCACTCAACGTATCCGGGCACGACTCGTCCTCCCCCATCTCAAACGCAAGGTCAATCTGCTGATCGACACCGAAAGCGATGATATCTGTACCCTGGCCGATCAGCCCCCTGCCACACCAGTAACAGGAGAACCCAATAAGGAAACCAGCCTCGCCATCCAACTGGTACAAAAGAGCACCAAAGACTTAGGAATCAGCCACCGGCTCGGTCTGAGACTGCAGGATGATCAACTAAACCCTAAAGCCAGGAGCCAGGTCCGATTTACCTGGCAAACCTCGAACA
>JAUXIR010000031.1 GCA_030620915.1 Geopsychrobacter sp.
CTGCTGCTCCACGCTGAATCCCAATGATTTCAATTCAAGACAAAGGGCATTTTCATAAATTTTCTCAAGAAATCCCACACCTAGAACATTATGGACGTTATACGAGCAGCATATAATTTTGTCTGTCAACTCCGCATATTTGAACATTTTTCACCCCTCCTGTTTTCAGTACAAAATCTAAATTTTTGCTTCAAGATTACCTCAAGATTTCAACTGATTTAAAATCCTGGAAATCTGGCCTGATCTCGAAGTAATCACGCAGCGAATGCCTTATTTTTTTTGCGTACTTTACTCAAGCAACCCCAGTAGTTCATCAGCATCGACATCGCCCTTCAGCACCAGATCCCTGATGGTGATCGATAATCGAATCAATTCTTCCTCGCGCCCCTGATAAGCGCTGCCCGCACCGATCAGTTCACGCAGCACGTCATTTTCGATCTCAACCAGTGATTTTTTACTCTGTTCCCCCTCGCTGCTACGGACGATCAGCGACAGATGATTCTTGATCTCAACATGCAACGGCGCGGCAATCTCATCTAGTAACGCACGCAGTCGTTCACGACCCAGTTCAAAGGGGTGGAAGCCGACCCGGCCAACCAGTTTCAACTCTATCAACGGAGCGCGTTCATCGGTTCGCGGCGCCATTTTCTCCGCGAACTGCACGCGCAATTGCTCGAATGCGGCATCGGCACTCTCCAGTCCTTCCAGATCGATAGTCTCAACCAGCATCGGCCGCGGATTTGTCGGACGGCGCTCAACCTTGAACTCTCTCCCTTCAAGGGTCACGAAACAGTAGCCCTTGTCATACCTCTCTTCACCAAAGTTGACCCGCTCGGGTGCTCCGGGGTTCCAGGCGTAGGCCTTGCCTTCGGGGGTTTCGATCACATAGGGCTCGTGCCCATGCCCCAGGGCGACATAGCCGAACTTATCCGCCAGAGGATGGGCTTCTTCGAGCTTCATATTGCCGATCTCGACCGGCGAATATTTCCAGATGCCGACATGAAACAACAGCAGGTTGTTCTCGCTGGTCACCGCGTCACAGATCCGCTCGACGTGGCTGCCGGCCTGGGCACCGATATAGCCGAGGCCGTAGATGTTGAGGTCACCGATAATGACATGCCCGCCCATACCGGTCTCTTCATCGAAGGGCTCGAAGCGGTAGCCGCCCTCTTCGGTCCGCGCCGGGCGCAGCAGGCGGATATAGCCCATCTGCGACAACGCCTCCATCCAGGAGATGCTGTCGCGGCGGTGGATCCAATCGTGGTTGCCTTCGATGGCGATACAGGGGATACCGGCATCCTTGAGCGGCTGCAGGGTCTCGATGGTTTTGGCAAAGGTTTTCGGCAGGATCTGTCCGACATGAAACAGATCGCCACCGATCAGCACGAAATCAACCCCTTCGCGCACCGCATCGGCGACAATAGCGGCTAGACAGTCAAAGAAGTCGGCGTAGCGCTCCGCCTCGCCGGGGGAGTTACGATAGGTTTTGCCGAGGTGGATGTCGGAGGTATGGATGAAACGCATAGCTTACTCGCTTGGTTTGGAGAGTGCCCCGAGCCTACAGGAACGCTTCCTATGGTTCAAACGCAAGAAGAACACAGCTCGAATCGAGCCCCTGCGTTGCTTGCCGATTTCAGGTTAAAGGCACCAACTCATCTACCCGCTCAATCAGCCGGTCCGTTGCCTGGACCAAGTTTTGAACAAGCTGCTGATTGATGTCCAGAAAACCTTCATACTCGCCTCGGTTACGTAAATTATGGCAGTGCGACAATACTCGCCAGACCTCAGGACCCAGCCCGAGGGTGTGGGAAATACATTGAAAAACGATGAATCGTTTCTCCGAACGATACCCATGCCAGCGCAAAGCGGCGAGAGCAAGAGCTGAGAAGAATTGTAGGCCAGATCGAAGCGGCTTTCGAGGGAGAGGAATTCTTGATGAGCATCATTGAGGCGTACACGAGCCGAATGCACCAACCCTTCGAACTCCCGTTGATCTCCCGGCTCGCTCTTCAGCTGATGGGCCTTGAGGAGGTTTTCAAGATTCGCTGAGGTCATCTTGCGATCCGATCAAAAAAATCTTCGGTTGCTCCAAAACCCGCTGCAGAAAATGGTTATCGGCCGCGAGCTTACTCTGAACCTCAGATAGCGTGTACAATGTCGGACTCAGAGGTCTGCCCACCCTTGCCTCGACCTCCGAAAAAGCCATGAAGATCTGGGAGTAGGAAAGATCCTCCGCAATAATCATCACATCGATATCACTGGCCGCAGAGTCTGAGCCCTTGGCAACCGAACCATAAACAAAAGCCGCCTTGATCTGCCCTTCGAGACCAGAGAGCGCCTGGCGCAATAGATCAGCAAGCCCTGACGTTTTCAACACGATACCGCGCAGTTCACTGAAGATAGGCGATTTTTGATTAGCCTGATAATGCTTTTGATTCCCGATCTTTTTCACCAACAAAAGGTCGGCGCGCGTGAGTTTTTCCAACTCGCGTTGGACGGTGCCGATACCGATCCCAGCGTTGCGTACAATCTCGTTGAGATAAAAACTCTGATCCGGGTTGCTGAAAAGCAGGCCCAGTACACGTTGCTGCGTTTTAGAAAACAACGCATCGGCCAAGCCAAGAGGATTTGTGATTATCGTACCCATAATGGGGACCATAGTACCCATATCGGGGATTATCAAGGAATGATTTCAGATTCTCTCTCGGTGCTGTCTTTTATCCGGACCGAGGGCGGACGATAAGTTAGCGAGAGTTATTCCCGTTAGTCAAGACCGCCCCCCTAGTCTGCCTGGGCCTTATGTTATGCCTCACGAAAATCAATGCGTCATCCCACATATCTGATTTGAGCCCCTTTTTTCAAAGCAGCATTTTTGTTGGAGATATACTTCCAGGCATGGTAACATTTGCGTTACCAGACAAACAGGCGGAGGGGGCGGCGAAATGCAGATCGAGGAATTTTTGACTAGGGAGGGGAAGAGTCCTTTTGGATCCTGGTTTTAAAAACTCAACGCAAGAGCGGCAGCCAAGGTTACAACAGCCCTCGCCAGACTTGAGGGCGGAAATACCTCAAGCGTTAAGACTGTCGGAACTGGTGTTCATGAATACCGCATTGATTTCGGTCCTGGCTATCGAATCTATTTCGGGTTTGATGGTGAAACGCTGGTAATTCTGCTCGCGGGAGGAACCAAGAAAAGACAGCAGGTCGATATCGACGCTGCAAAGGATCGGTGGAAAGAATATAAGCAACGCAAAAAGAAAGAAGGTTCTTGATATGCCTCTTACAAAACAATTCAAAGACACGGTGATGGCAAGAGCCAAAGCAGATAAGAATTTCAGAGAAGAGCTGATCATCGAGGCGACCAACGCACTTTTGGAGGGCGATATTGACGTGGGCAAAAGCCTGATCAGAGACTACCTCAATGCCACAGAGGCTTTTACCGTGATCGCTGACCAGCTTCATAAAGATGAAAAAAGCATCCGGCGAATGCTGGGACCAAACGGCAACCCAACCCTTAAAAATTTCATCGGCATTCTGAGGGCATGTAGCAATACAGAACACTTAAACCTGAAGATTTGCCACCACTGAAACAAAGAAGAGAGGCCCAGCCCTGGATAAGGAACCCTGTCCCAGGTCAAGGGCTGACCCCGCAGACACGCCCTGGTGAATCTAGGCGATTTCCCCTGAGTTTCGGACGGTGATTGAAAAGAGTTACGTAAGTACTAGCGCTGGATTAACTCTTAATATGTGTGACACCGCCCACCTAGATCAAGTGTCCGCTCTATCCTTAGGCAAAGCAGGGTTGCAATATAGACTTATAGGAAAGCCCCTGCCAAGAGAACAGGCTGGGGCTTTCTTGTGCGGTGAATGGTGACTTATAAGATAGATTAAGTTTGTTGTTCGAGTCTGGTACGGCTCCCCGGGCAAGACTCCAACTTGCGACAAACAGCTAGCGCGGATTATCACAACTTTCGTACAGGGTCAGTTTCCAGCTGTCGGTCAGGCTGTCGTGGCGCAGGATATATTCGTCTCCGGCGGGACAACGGACCTTGAAGTAACGGTGGTCGGGGGCCAGCCAGCGATCGACTACTTCGGCGACCTGGATCAACCGCTCGCCGAGGTAAAAGTGCCGCGGGGTCTCTTCGCCGCGGTAGCCGGCATAGCAGACTACCCTGATCTGGAATATGGACTCTTTCATCATGGTCTCTTCCTGTTCCGGCGACGACCGGCTGGCTCGGCTCCGGCCGCTACTCAAGCAGGTAGCGTGGCTGGCTGATCGACTGGCCGTGGCAGAGTGGACAACGGCCCGGTCTTTTCAGGCGATCGCGCTTGGTGAATACAAAGCCGCAACCCCGGCATTCGGCCGGCAGAACGCTCAGCGAAGTTTCTTCCCGATGCAGGCTCTGGCGGATATGTTCGAGGTGGGCGTAGACCTCGCGATCTGCCAGCCCGACCTGCTCCGAGATCTCCCTGGCGGTCAGCGGATTCTGCCAAAGGAGGGCGGTCATGCTCTGTCTCAGGGTCTCCTCACGCCGGGACGGAATCGGGGCCTGCTTCGGTTTCATCTTGCGTCCGTGCGGTTTGCAGTTCATCAGGCTCAATCCCGCCTTGCCCGTTCCACGACCTGTTCGTTGCCGACCAGACGGACCAGATCGGTCAACTGCTCGGCAATCAGTTCCATCAGGTCGTCCACCGTGACTATGCCGACCAGCGCGCCGTTATCGTCGACCACCGGCAGGCGACGCACCCCGTGATTGCGCATTATTTCAATGGTTTCCTGCAGCCCATTCTGCTCTTTGACGCTGAGAAGTTCATAGCTCATGGCATCTCCGATCGAGACCTTGTCCAGGTCGACCTCCTCCGCCAGCAGTTCCACCACGATCTCCCGATCGGTGAGGATGCCGACCGGCACCTGCCGGCCATTGCGCTTGTCGGTCACCACCAGGTCGCCGACATGTTCAGAGCGCATCAGCTTGGCCGCCTCAAGGATGGTTGTTGCCCGGTCGACAATAATGACTTCGCGATTACAGAATTCACTGACTAACATGGTCTCCTCCTTTGCAGCTGGTTCGGCTGTCTCTTCACTCAGTGGTTGTTCCTCCTGGCATGAACGCCGCCGGTCATCGGCACAAACGCGACCCCGAGCATGTCGCTGGTATGTAATTCCCCCCTCGGATCCTTTTCGATCAGCAGCAGCTCCTGCGACAGATAAGGGCGGCCGACGGGAATGACCAGCCGACCACCCGGTCTGAGCTGATCGATCAGGGCCTGCGGCAAGTGGGTCGCGGCAGCGGTGACGATGATGCCATCGTAAGGGGCATGTTCGGGCCAGCCGGAGTGGCCGTCGCCGGTTCTAACCTCGATGTTGGCATAGCCCAGTCGGGAGAGTAATTCTGCCGCCTGGGCGGCCAGGGTGGGGATGATTTCGAGGCTGTAGACCTGCTGCACCAGCTGCGCGAGGATTGCTGCCTGGTAGCCCGAGCCGGTGCCGATTTCAAGGATGGTCTGCGCTGGTTGCGGCTCGAGCAGGTCGGTCATCAGGGCGACGATATAGGGCTGGGAGATGGTTTGCCCCTGACCGATCGGCAGGGGCCCGTTGTCAAAGGCCTGATCGAGCAACTCCGGCGGCACAAAGGCGTCGCGCGGAACCTGTTCCAGCGCCTCCATCACCCGAGGATCGAAGATCGGCCTACTGGTCAGCGAGGCGGTCCGCTTGGCTGACCTTTCGATGGTATGCAGCATCTCCCTGAGTCTGATTGCTCGCATCGCACCCCCTTGACCCGCCTGCGGGAAAGTGGTTTAGCGGGAGTCTGTGCTTACCCTGATCATATCATGCTGGCAGGTGTCCGGACGTCTGACCCATGTGGCCGGGGTTAGACCAGGGGATAATTCGTCAGGGGCGGCTCGTGCCAGAAGGTGCGGGTTCTGACCTCGCAGCAGGTCAGGCTGCGGCCGAAGACGGCACCGGTGTCGAGGCCGAGGCGGGTGGGGGTGATATACGGGCGCTCCATCGGGGTGTGGCCGAAGACCACGGTTTTTCCCCAGTCGTAGTCGGAATCGAGAAAATTCTGACGGATCCAGAGCAGGTCGAACTCCTGTTGTTTCGCCGGGGGGAGCCCGGGGCGCAGGCCGGCATGAACAAAGATGAATCCATCGGTTTCGTAATAAAGACGCAGGTCCCGGATGAAATCGAGGTGGTCGGCCGGAAAGCGGTAGCGACCATCTTCTTGGTAGCTCTCCAGGGTTGCGGTGCCGCCGTTGACCAGAAAAGTGAGCTGGTCTCGCTCCTCGAGGAAATCCAGCAGCATCTGCTCGTGATTGCCCTTGAGGAAGACCGTCTGCGGAAACCGTTTGCCGAAATCGAGCAGGAACTCATAGACCCCCTTGCTCTCCGGACCGCGGTCGCCGTAATCACCCAGAAACACCAGCTGGTCCTGTTCGGTCGGTGCGACCTGTTCCATCAGTGGCTCAAGCAGGGACAGGCAGCCGTGGATATCGCCGACGGCCAGGAGTCGTTCGGGATTTTGCCGGAGCTTTTGTGCAAACATGGCGCCTCACTCGATGCCATCACCAGAGGGTTCTGGCTCCGGCTCTCTTATAAGTCCAGATTACACCGGGTCCGATGTTTTGCGGGCTTTTCACTGAGAAATGTTGCGCTATGGAAAATTTCTCGTCTTAAATATTATGAATAAAATATCCATCTCTTACTCACGAATCGAGGTTATGACAGCATCTTTTTCAACTTCTGCTTGACCCCATCAATAACAAAGGGCGTCAGCCGTTTCTTCTCCTTGAGGATCTGCTTCATCAACTCTTTCTTCTTATGCGGAATGATCGGTTCGGTCACCGGCACCATCGTCAAGGCATCTTTAGGGCAGGTCGAGAGGCAGGCTCCGCAGCCAAGGCAGACCTCTTCTTTAATGGCCAACTGACGGGATTTTTCTGCAGTTGCAACCTCAAGCGCCTTGACGTTACAGGCCTTGACGCAGAGCCCGCAACTGCTGCAGCTTTCCGCATCGACGGCGATTCGATAGCCGGTCTTGCCGACCCCTTCGGTGTAGCCGGCCTGCACCCCGGCGAGCAGTTCGCAGCAACAGGAGCAGCAGTTACAGATGAAGCTCGGCTTGTGGCGGATGTTGTCGGTGATGTGGGTCAGATTGTGCTCGCGCGCGGTGTCGATGATCGCCAGGAGTTCATCGACGGTTTTCGTTTCGGCAAAGCCGCGCCGCGCCATGAATTTGGCGGCGCTGCCGAGTGAGATACAGATCCCCTCGACCGGCGCACCCTTGGCGCAGCTTTCATCAAGATGCTCTTTTTTATGTCGACAGTAGCAAAGTCCTGCCGCGCCGCCTCCCGCTTTACGAATGATCTCACGTGCGCCTGCATAGCTGGTGACCTGCGAGCTGACCGGGATTGTCTCCTCATAGGCCAGGGTCCGGGTCAGGGGTGTCTTGCTGCCGAAGAATTCGCTGGCCTGTCCATTTTGCGGGTCCGCGTAGAGATATTCGCCCATCAGTTTAGCCAGCTCGGCCACCGGCAGATCGGCACGTTGTTTCATGAAGGTGAATTCGAAAAAACCGATCAGCCCCGGCAACAGCAGGTAGTAGACGACCCCCTTGTGGGGCATGTCGATCACCAACCCTTTATTGGCCATGGTTTCGAGCAGTTCGGCCAGCTGCCCGGTTGGATAGTTGGTCCGTTTTGCCAGCTCATCGAGGGTCGCCTCATGCAGCGGAAAGCGCGAGGCGACAAAGGCCTCCTCTTCACTGAAGAGGATCGCCAGGATCTGACGCAGTTTGTCGTTGTCGACCAAGCCGATCGGGTACTTGTTGAGCCGGTCGATCAGCGGCACGATGCTACTCTTACTCGTGGTGTGGTGGCCCATGTTCGCTCCAATCAGCGGAAAGGGGATTATCTCCAGGGAAAGCCATGGTTGTTACAGGCGCAAGCAGGCTCGGATGAGATTGCGTTTGGTGAACTGGTAGCCGGTGATCAGACTGACCAAATTCTCCGGTCCGAGCAGGCGGTGGGTGATCCTTGACAGTGACAGCCCCTGCCGACGAAGCTCGTGGCTCTGTTCGCAGAGGGTTTCCAGGTTCTTCAGTTTGGCGCTCAGGGCGGATTTCCCGTCCTTGACCAGGCCGCGGTGAGCACAGAAGATCGTCTTAAAATCGTGGTCGAGGATTTTTTTCAGGCTGCGTAACTGCTCGCCCAGATCCTCGCCCTGACGTAAAAAACGGGTGCGTTCACTGACAAACAGATCGCCGGTGAACAGCCAGCCCTGTTCCGCTTCGAGATAGCAGATCAGATCTGCGGCATGTCCCGGCGTGGCAATCGCTTGCAGACGATAGCCGTTATCAAGTTCGATCCGTTCCGGCACCGGTTCAGCCACCAGTTTTTGCGGCCGCCCGAAGAGCAGATGCTGGTAGGGTTGTAATCGCCAGCCATCGGCCAGGGGCTGCAGGGCCTGTGTGTCCGCCAGCACTCTGGCACCGGTCAATTGCTGGATTCTGGCTGCGTTGCCGCTATGGTCCTCGTGGTGATGGGTGAGCAGCAGTTGCCGTAGCGGCTGTTCTTGCACAAAGCTGCGCACCTGGGGCCAGCAGTTGGCGCTGCCGCTGTCGATCAGGGTGGTGCCGAGTCGATAGCAGGTGACCGCAGTATTTACCCCCCGGTTGAAGCGTCCGGCCCGCAGACCCTCAACCCCCTGATAGCGGATGTGTTGTGTAACTCCCATAGTGGTCGCATCGCTTACCGCTGTGATTAATCCTGACCGAGCATGCCTTCTTTCATATCTTGGTCGGCCGGCTGCTTGCCGAGGTAGATCAGCAGCAGAGCCTTGGCCAGATTGGCTGATCGGGTTGAGCCGAGATGCCGACTGTTATGACTGGCGCTGACCAGGTTTTCTGCGGTGATCGCCAGATCGATCTGATCCCCCTCGACAAAATCGCCATCGAACCAGCCGAGAAATTGTTCAACGGCCGGATCTTTACGCAGTTCGGGACTGTTGGCTTCAATCCCCTTGGCGAAGCCACCGACCATCCGCTCTTTTTCGAGTTTACTGTAGAGAAAATCCATGCGGATCAGTTTGCCGCCTGGGCTGTCAAGCACCTGGGCGGTACTGGTGGCCTTGTGGGACGTGTAGAGTGAGCCGACGTAGATTTTGAAAAAATATTTTTTGCGTATGCCGTAGCCGTTGAGCCGGAGTTGTTCTCCACCAATTTCGACGCTATCCGGCAGTTTGACATCGGCAACCTCAAGCGCAAATGCCGGTAGAATCATCAAACAGACCAAACTCAATATAAACAGAATTTGTTTCACCCTGTGCTCCTTCGTGCGTGCTGATTTTTATACCCTGGTCTTGACCCTGTCCCAACGCTTGATCTGCCAGGTAACGCGGGCGCTGGCGATATGGTTCTGTCTATCGTCATGCACCTCGGTTGTTTGAGTAAACAGCAGCTTGTCGGTTTCGGCAAGGGGTTTAAGGATTTCATCCTTGAGTTGCTGTTCGCTGATGCGGCTCTCGGCGATGATCGTGCTTTTGGCCTGGTAGTGGTAATCGATCTCCAGCTGCGCCATGATCAGCCGGTAACGCGAGGGATTGAGGCGCGAGAGGAGGAGCAGTCCCGAAGAGAACTCGGCCACAGTGGCGATGCAGCAGGCGTGGACTCCGCGGATATGGTTCTGGTTCTTGCGCCTGTAGGGTGCAGCGGTTTTGATGTGCTCCTTGCCCAGTTCAAGGATGTGCACTCCATGCGGCCGGTTGAAGGGGATCAGGCGGCCGAGGAACAGGTTGAGTATCTTCAGTTTAAACGGGGATTTTCGCGCGCTCTCAAGCAGGGCGGGGAGCTTGACCAGTCCACTCATACGACCTCTTCTCCGGCCCTGTGGCCCTGATGGACGGCGTCGAAGACCATCGCCGGTTTGCGCGCATC
>JAUXIR010000335.1 GCA_030620915.1 Geopsychrobacter sp.
ATCTTTCGGAAGTTTCCAGCGCGATTGAACTTGCTACACAGCTGCTCAATGGCCCCTTTGCCGAAGTTGATGCAATCATACATGCCGGGGATATGATCATCGCCGATTTTGAGAGTTGTTTTGATGGTATTCCGGTTTAGAGTGTTCGGGGGAATATGGATGCTGCCAGGTTGGATCTGCCGCTGAAGCGGATTATTGAAGTTGCCGGCTATCGAATTGGGTTGATTCATGGATGGGGGCCTCCGTCGGCGGTGCCTCAAAATGTGCTGCCGGAATTCGAAAACGAAAATCTCGATCTGCTGGTTTTCGGCCATAGTCATACTCCTTTTCATGATTATGTTGGCCGGACACTTTTATTTAACCCGGGGAGTGCTCTGGATCATCGGGGCAATGCTGACGGTTGCAGCGTTGGTCTGGTCGAAATAGGCCAGACGATCACCGCCAGACATATCTCCTTTGAAATATCACCATAGAGTTGTCTTGTGTTTATTCTGTAACAAATATCCAATTACCTTGGAGAGCGCAAATCTCTGTGATATTCTCTGTAAAATCACTAAATTAAGAAGGGAATCCAATCGGGATGCTTGAACTTTTCCAAATGGGCGGAGCCCTGATGTACCCGATCCTGATCTGTTCGATAATCGCGCTGGCGATTTTTCTCGATCGGGTTTGGACCTATCATGCACTGAAACGTTCTTCGACACCTCTTTTCCATGAGGTGATGCGTTTGGTCGAAGCCGGTCAGCGAGAGCAGGCGTTGCAGCTTTGTCAGCAGCACCGCACGCCGATGGGCCGAATTCTACAGGTTCCGCTAAAACATCAGGGTGCCAGTAGAGCGCATCTTAAGACCTTGGCCGAAGAGGTCGGGCATCGTGAAACGGCAGCGCTGGAACGCTATCTGGGCTTGCTTGGCACCATCGCGACCATATCGCCACTACTCGGTCTCCTGGGAACGGTATTCGGGATGATTCGCGCCTTTACCGTGATCGCCAGTGAAGGGGTCGGCACGCCGGCCACCCTGGGCGGTGGCATCTCTGAAGCATTGGTCACAACCGCTGCAGGGCTTTCTGTTGCCGTCCCGACAATCCTGTTGCACAAGTATCTTTCCAGTCGCGTTGATCGCTCTATTCTTGAGATGGAAGATTATACCATGCAGATTGTTGATCTGGTCGGTGAGGGTCACTAATGGGTTTCCGGCGCCGCCACTCTGAGGAACCACGGGTCGATCTGACCCCGATGGTTGATGTGGTTTTCCTTTTGTTGATCTTCTTCATGATCTCGACCACTTTTGTCGAAACATCTGGCCTGACGATAAATCTGCCAAAATCTTCAGCCCAGCAGATCAAAAAAGAGCAGCAGGAGGTGCGGGTTTACCTGCGTGCCGACGGTGGGATTTTTCTCGAACAGCAGGCAATTGAACTCAGCGATTTGATCGAAAAATTGCAGGCATATGGTGACAAAGCCGCAGAAACAACCTTTCTCTTGATGGCCGATAAGGATGTGAAGCACGGCAATGTTGTTCAGTTGATGGATAGCGCCAAGACCGCTGGATTTATCAAATTGGCAATTGCGACGGAAAAGAAGAAATGAATCAGGCGTTTGGCATTAGGCACTGGGCGTTGGGGTAAAACCTACCACCCAGTGCCTAACGCCCAGCGCCCAGCGCCGGAGTTTTTATGCTTAAAACCTTAGCCATATTGACCGGTGGCGGTGATTGTCCGGGACTGAATGCAGTGATTCGTGGCGTCGTGCGTTCTGCGATTGGCCTGCATGGCTGGCGGGTGATCGGGATTGAGGATGGCTTTGAGGGTCTGATCAATACGCCACGCTGGCGCGAGCTGGATCTTAACGCTGTGCGTGGCATCCTTTCGCGCGGAGGGACGATTATCGGGACGAGTAATCGGGGGAACCCTTTCGCCTACCCGGTTGAAAAAAATGGCAAGGTCGAACTGACAGACATTTCAGATCGGGTTCTCGATAATTTTCGCAAGCTGGGTGCTGATGTCCTGATCGCAGTGGGTGGAGACGGGACCTTGCGGATTGCCCAGGGTCTGTTTGAGAAAGGCTTGCCGGTGATCGGTGTTCCCAAGACTATCGATAACGATCTGCAGGCGACCGATGTCACCTTCGGATATCGGACCGCGGTGGCGATCGTGACCGAGGCTCTCGACCGTTTGCATAGTACCGCCGAAAGCCATCATCGCGTAATGGTGGTAGAGGTCATGGGGCGCGATGCCGGTTGGATTGCGCTCGAATCCGGAATCGCCGGCAGTGCCGACGCTATTCTGATCCCTGAAATTCCATTTTCGATGTCGGATCTTTGTCAGACTATCAAGAATCGTGCAGCACGAGGCAGTCGCTTCTCAATTGTGGTTGTTGCCGAAGGGGCCTCCGCTGATGGCGAAAAGGTTCTCCTGAAGACTGCCGGTGAAAACCTCGGAGTTGAACGGCGCGGTGGCAGTGGGCATCGGGTAGGAGATGCCCTCGCCGATTGTCTCGACATGGAAACACGTGTCGTCACCCTGGGGCACCTGCAACGGGGGGGCTCCCCAACGCCCTATGATCGAATTCTGGCATCCCGCTTCGGGGTGAAGGCGGTGGAATTGATAGCCGCTGGACGTTATGGTGAAATGGTGTCTCTCAAGGGTCGTAATGTCGTAGGGGTTACCATCGCCTCGGCCGTCGCCAACATCAATCGAGTCGATCCGCAGGGTGAGCTTGTGACCACAGCCCAACATTTAGGTATTATGGTGAGTCGTAACCCTAATCAATAATTCGAGAAAATAAGTCAGGCAGGTTTGCATGAAAATATTCGATGGACCAGAGCTGGAAACAAAAACGCCGGGCGTAAAAGGGATAGATCGCA
>JAUXIR010000090.1 GCA_030620915.1 Geopsychrobacter sp.
ATCAGCGCCGCCATCAGCAATGACCAGAAACTCTTTGCCCCAACCAGAAGCTTGATCCAGGCCACCGGAACCAGGGTGACCATCAACGCCTCAAGGATTATCGCCAGCAACAGATAACGGCCGATAAAGAGTGCCGCATCGAGGCTACGATCAAAGATAAAGCGCAGCTTACTGGAGCGCGGAACGACCTGCATCCGTTTGACATGCACCCCGGCAACCGCACCGATCTCAGCAGCGGGGGCCAAGGAACCATCATCACGGTAGAGGGGCTTAAGCAGGATCATATCACTACTCAACCATCCGCGGCGCTCAAGCAGCAGGATACTAAACCCTGAGCCGAGGCCGAGGACAGCAGCACCGATAAACTTGTAGATCGCCCAGTCTGCACCCAGGCCACTCCAGGTTAAAAGAAGTGCATCCGGGCCCATCACCGGCGAGGTTACCAATAGCGCCATGAGTGGCGCCAAGGGTGTCCCAACCATCGCCAACGTAATAAAAATCGGCAGAATGCCGCAGGCACATAAAGGTGAAACCATACCGATCGCGACGGCCAGCGGAATAGCAAAGCTACCCGAACGCACAATAGTGTCGCGAATCTTCAGATCCAGCTTATAGCCCTTGATAAGCCCTACGAGCAGTACCGAGAGGAGAAAGATCCACCACATCTGGCTAACTTCGAGCCAGATGACATCCAATACCTGTTGCCACCAGGGGGCGTTCAAGGGGACCCTCCGCCCCGTACAATCCTCAACAGGCTGGATTCATCGGCAGAGCGCAACCCTGCGAGCAAAGAGTCACGTTCCGCGTCGCTGGCCCGCGAACGGTAAGTGGCGGCCAACTCCAAGGTCTTCGGCAACAACTCAATTTGCCAATGATCTGCTTGATCAAAAAAACAGAGCCGGTGCCGGCCCTGCCCTTCGACCTGCAGCGATTCAAAATCGAGGGCCAAACGAATCCCATCGCGCGCGCAGGTCTGCGCAAAGTAGGTCGCACCCCGCAGCTCAGACTTCAGCTTTCGCCGCGCAGCCCAACCCATGCGCAGGCCAAGGGTGCTCATTGGACAGTAGTGCCCGTGCCGGGCCGCCAGATCAACAAACAATTGAGCTGCAGGCAAATCAGAGATATTCACAGCAGTCCGCGCCGGCTAAAAAGCATAATGGTGCGGGCAATCGTTTTCATAGATTTCGTGGTAAACCCTGGTCATATCGGGTGTCAGCCAGTAGCGCACCTCCTTGAGAGACTTGAGGAAAAGAGCCATGGTAACCTCAGGCGCATCCTCCTTGATGGCATTGACCGTTGCTCGCTTGCACAGACTCTCGGCGTCCCAGCCGACATAACCCTCAGAGAGTTCGGCCAACCTGTCACGATCGACATCGGCCGCCAGATTAGGCATCTGGTCCAGATAGATATCGAGCATTTCACGCCGGTCAATCTTACGTGGCGGGTGGACAAAGACCTTACGATTGAAGCGTTTCTTCTCTTTGATAATCGCCTGGTCAACGGTGTCGATCCGATAGCAGCTGCCAACCAGCATGACATTTTCTACCTGGTTGATCCGATCAATCTGCTCAACAAAGAGTCGATTCAGCTCTTTTGAGGCAAAGGTCGGCGGAATACCGCGCAGGTTTCCCGGGCCCCATTCATAGTTGCAGCCTTCGCGTGGAGCCAGCCACTCACAATCGGAGATAAAAAGCACACTAGGCGCCTCATGGATGGCGGTATCAAAGGCCTCGATCAGTTCCTCACCCTTACCGAGCATCTCCTGCCCACTGATATAGACAAAAGAAGCCCCTGCTTCCTTAGCGCAGGCCTCTGCGAGCATCGTAATACCAACGCCGAGCGGTCCCCACATCATGACGCCGGCCGGGATCCCCAGTTGATGCTTGCGGATCATTTCAGGCTTCTGCAATGGCAGACAAACCATCTCCTTTAGGATCTCTTTGACCTCGGCAAAACCGCCGATATCATCCCATTCAAGAATAGGATCACGAACTTCGTAAAAGATATTTTCCAGTTTCTTATGCATTTTCATCTTCCAACGTCAAAGGGGAAGGTTACGATCTCAGACAGTTGCCGCCAACCATCCGCCATTTGCTGTAAGTATCAGAAACTGAGCAACAAATATGCCACTGATCGATCAAAGATCATTCAACAAACGATAGACCTGCTGCTCAACGTGCCAGATCGATGCTCCCTCATCATTTTTCTCGGCATCCTCGTAAAGGACGCGAGCACGATCCAGGGTTTCATGCACCTGCAGCAACACCGGTGAAAGCTTGTTTTCTAGGCGCATCTGTGGGATCTCGCCGACCTGCTCACTCCATTCGGCCAATTCTTTATGGCCTTTTTTCAGCAGACTCACGGCACGGTCAATCCTTACGCCATCAGGCTGACCGGCAAACCTATGCACTAACTCACTTGTTATCTGTGTCAACAGACGAAAACGATCAGCAACTTTCATAGCCTCTACCCTTCCTCGGTTCGTAAAGTGGGCCATCCTAAAACAATTACCGGGCAAAGACAATTTCTCAGCTACAGATTGATTTCAATCCCTACATTTATTGACTTTGGACCTTCTCGCCTGCTAGATTCTGCTGACCAACAAATCAGCCCTGGGGGCGTGCCTGACACTGAGAGCTTTGCGCGAAGCGGAGCAACCCCTTGCACCTGATCCGGATCATACCGGCGGAGGGAAGCGGCAGCATTAACATTCACTTTTGAGTGTTGAAAGCCGCAGTTTATGCGGCTTTTGCTATTTAAAGAGATTAAACAATTGATCAAAATTCAACTCAATGAGATCCCGCTTGAACTCCGAAAGCAAACCAGCCTTCACCAGTTGCGTGCCCAGCAGCATCCTGAAGCGGACATCCTGATCGTCAACGGATTCCCCACCAGCGAAGACTGTCAGCTCACCGAAGGCGACCGGGTGACCATGATTCAACGCGGTGTGATACCAGATGCCGATCAACTGGAGGCGCTGATGATGGCACGCCATACACCCGGAGTCCACGCACGGATCGCGAAGAGCCGCGTGGGTATCGCCGGGGCCGGTGGCTTGGGTTCAAATATTGCCATAGCCTTAGCGCGAGTCGGGGTCGGACAACTGGTGATTGCGGATTTCGATCTGGTCGAGCCCTCCAATCTGAATCGTCAACAGTACTTCATCGATCAGATCGGCTTGCCAAAAGTGATCGCACTCAAAGAGAACCTGCAGCGGATCAATCCCTATGTCAGGATAGAAACCTTCGATGGCCGGATCGACGCGCAGAACCTGAATCAGGTCTTTGCGGATGTCGATGTCATGGTTGAGGCCTTCGATGCGCCTGAGCAAAAAGCGATGCTGACCGCGGCCCACCTGCAGCAGTCCCCGGATTGTCCGCTGGTGGCGGCCTCAGGAATGGCTGGCTACGCCGCATCAAACAGCATTCAGACCAAAAGAATTCGCGAAAATTTTTACTTGGTCGGTGATCAGATAACCGCAGCAAAGCCTGGCCAAGGCCTGATGGCCCCCCGGGTCAGCATCGCCGCGGGCCATCAGGCCAATGCTGTCTTACGCTTATTATTGGGAGAACCCCCGGAATGAATTTGCACGTCAACGGCGAAAACTATCAATCGGATGCTGGCTTAACGATTGGACAACTCCTGAAACGGCTCGACCTGCAAGCTGAGCGGGTTGTCCTTGAACTCAATCTGAACATTCTCAATAGCACAGATAACCTCAACACTGAACTGCATGAAGGAGACAAGCTTGAGATCATCCAGTTTGTCGGGGGGGGCTGACATGCATATTAAAGGTATAGAAGCTATGGATTCACTCGTAATCGCCGGACGCAAATTCAACTCACGCCTGATGGTCGGAACCGGCAAGTTTTCGTCGAATAACGCGATGCAATCGGCGATGGAAGCCTCGGGCTGCGAAATCGTTACCGTTGCGCTGCGCCGAGTCGACATCAACAACCCCGGCGACAGCATGCTTCAACATATCGATCGCGAGCGCTATCTGCTGCTGCCAAATACCAGCGGCGCACGTGACGCCGAAGAAGCAGTGCGACTGGCACGCCTGGCGCGTGCCGCCGGCTGTGAGCCCTGGATTAAACTGGAGGTTACGCCGGATCCCTACTATCTGCTGCCGGACCCGATCGAAACCCTCAAAGCGGCGATTATCCTGGTCAAGGAGGGGTTCAACGTTCTGCCCTATATGCCGGCCGATCCGGTCCTGGCCAGGCACCTTGAAGAGGCCGGCACGGTTACCGTCATGCCACTGGGTGCACCGATCGGCACCAATCGGGGCATTCGCACCCGTGACCTGATCAACATCATCATCGAGCAGGCAAATGTGCCGGTGGTGGTCGATGCCGGGCTGGGTGCCCCCTCTCATGCTGCCGAGGCGATGGAGATGGGTGCTGATGCCGTTCTGGTCAATACCGCGCTCGCGGACACCGCGAACCCGGCGGAGATGGGAGAAGCATTCAAAAAAGGGGTCGAAGCAGGTCGTATGGCCTATCTTGCCGGGCTGGGTCCACAACGCGGCAAGGCACAGGCATCAAGTCCTCTCACCGGTTTCTTGCGGGAGGAGTAAGTGAGTTTCTTTGACCTTCTTCAGCAGCATCCGGCCGCAGACCTTCAGCAACGCCTCGATCGGTTCGAAACCCAGGACATTGATCGGGCCCTGACGCGCTCCAAGCTCTCGATGGATGACTTCCTCTGCCTGTTGTCACCCAAAATGAACAACACCCAGCTTGAAACCCTGGCCAACCTTGCACATCGCATCACCAGTCAACGTTTCGGCCGCACAATTCAGCTCTATGCCCCGCTCTATCTGTCGAATGAATGTCATAACGGCTGTAAGTATTGTGGATTCAGCGCCGACAATCATGATTTGCGCCGTAAAACCCTGAGTGATGATGAAATCCTGCGTGAGGCTGAGCATCTTCGACGCCAAGGGTTCCGCCACATCCTGCTGCTGACCGGAGAGGCTCCGGAAGCAGCCGGCGTCGATTATATTGAACATGTCGTGCGTCTGCTGACCCCACAATTCAGTTCGCTATCACTCGAAGTTTTTCTAATGTCTAAAGAGGACTATCAGCGCCTGGTCGATGCCGGAGTCGACGGGTTGACCCTCTACCAGGAAACCTACGATCAAAGTTTGTATCCTGAGCTCCACCCCTACGGCCCGAAGAGCGATTTTCGATATCGCCTTGAAGGGCCGGAGCGGGGCGGTGAAGCAGGACTCAGACGGATTGGGGTTGGTGCGCTGCTCGGGCTCGGCGACTATCTCTCCGACGCCTTCTACACCGGCCTGCATGCTCGCTACCTGATGCAACGCTTCTGGCGCACTCAGGTGACGATCTCCTTCCCGCGGCTGCGCCCGGCCGAAGGTGGTTTTGCGCCGCGGTCGATCGTCAGTGACCGCCAACTCACCCAGTTGATTTGTGCACTGCGCCTGCTCTTGCCCGATGCCGGCCTGGTCCTGTCGACCCGTGAAAGTGCCGAACTGCGGGACAATCTGCTGCCCCTCGGCATCACCCAGATGAGTGCTGGTTCCTGTACCGCCCCTGGCGGATATGAAGGCGATGACGGGGATGGGGAACAGTTTGCCATCAGCGACCATCGGACCCCCGCTGAGATCCGCGACATTCTGGCTGAACGTGGCTATGAGGCGGTCTGGAAGGACTGGGATGGTGCATTTGTGAATCAACATCCATGAAGCGACAACCGGCCGCACCGCTTCCGCCAGTCTACCTGATCACTGACCGAAAAATTGCCACTCCAGACCTGTTCTGCGCTCTTGAGTCTGCACTTAAGGCGGGAGTGCGTATGATTCAACTGAGGGAGAAAGATCTCTCCCCGTCTGAATTGAGAAAAGTTGCCGAGAAATGCCTGAAACTGACGCGTTTCTACGGGGCCAGGTTACTCTTGAATGGCGCGCCCGAGTTGGCTGCCGACATAGGGGCCGATGGCGTACAACTCGGGGTCCATTCCGGCAAAATCACCGCAGCCAGACGTATCCTCGGTGAGCGCGCCCTGATCGGCTACTCCGCACACAGTATCAAGGAAGCTGAAGACGCCGCCGAGCAGGGTGCCGATTTCATCACCTTCAGCCCGGTCTACTATACGGCCTCAAAAGCACAATACGGGCCTCCTCAAGGCCTGCAGGCCTTGAGGAGCATTTGTCAAGAATCGCCTATTCCGGTCTATGCCCTCGGCGGAATAAATATCGATCGCACCAGCGAAGTACTCAATGCGGGGGCATGTGGCGTTGCACTGATCTCTGCGCTATGGGGGTCGACAGATGTACAAAAATCGGCCCAACAACTCCTACAAAAAATCTCACCCCTCTGCAACTAGTGGCCTATACGGCTGATCCTGCCCTTAAATTCTGGCCATTTGTTCGTTGCC
>JAUXIR010000045.1 GCA_030620915.1 Geopsychrobacter sp.
GGTGATCCATTTGTCATAACCGCTGTAGCCGTCCCATGTGTCTTTGAGGCTTTGGTAATTGCGCCGAGCCTCAGCGGTGATTTCATGTTTTTTCTGACGTTTTTCAGCGAGACCAAGAGGTGAGGCGTACAAATCTGCGTATTGCTGATGGAGCGAATTGGTCCAGTCAACAAAGGTTGCTTCCCGTTCAAGTTGACGCTGAAAAAGCTCGGTTTCTTTATCTGAGCCATAGACGGCCAGCCAACGCTTGCTCCCCGCAAGTTCAACGCTGGTGGCGAAGGCTTCACTGAAGGCCGAATCGCCCGATAGATAGAGTTGCTGGTGGGCGAGTTCATGGAAAATCAGACGCGCCACAGCTGGCGCCGGCCAGCTACTGAAGCTGCTGAGAACCGGATCATCAAACCAGGAGAGAGTTGAGTAGGCCGGGACGCCTGTGACCAGGGTCTCATAGTCGTTGTTTTGCAGCTTTTGCGCAAACTCGGTTGCGGCTGATTCGGAGAAATAACCGCGATAACTGACGCAGCCGGCAATCGGGAAACACCAGGTTTTGGGTTCGAGAGAGAATTCTGGCGCAGCAACAACATTCCAGATCGGGTAGGGGGTTTCAAGGGCCACGAAGCTGCGGTAGCTGTCGTTTTCAGGCAGGGCCAGTTGTTCCGTCGCAAAGCTGCGAATTTCGAGGATTCGTGTCAATTCAAGCTGTTGCTGCGGGCTCAGGCTGTCCGAAGCGAGCAGTTCAGCGATCGGCTGGCGCTTCTTGAGGATATCGTACTGCCCTTTTGCTGCTTGCAAGTAGTATCCACCATCGCTGCAGGCAACAAGCAGCAGCATCAAGGCTGCGGAGATTATAATGCGTGAATTCATCTGATTCACCTAAATAAAGGACTTGGTGAAATGCCGCTTGGTAGCGTCCTGAAGTTTGCTGACGGCGTTAAATGATTCCTTAAGCAGTTCCTGCTCACCCTTCGGTAGGTCATTGGGGGTGAGATAATGGCTCGGTGGCTGGCCGTTTTCGAGGAGTGAAATCTCATTGCGCAGGCGTAAAAATGTCAGCGCCTCGAAAGCGGCCTTTATATGCTCTGCGGTTTCGACCTCGAAGACCCGATCCTCGGTCAGGGCAGCCAGTCGTTTGAGCGTCGAGGTTTCGGGGATCTCCTTTTCCAGTGAGAACATGCGGATGCAGTCGACGATATAGATGCTGCCACCCTGCTTGAGAGAAAGCTGCCCCTTGTGTTCGCCGTCCTTATCGAGAAGAAAGCGCCCGAGCAGTCCGACTGGAACCCGGTAGTTCTGATCGAGGGTCATCATGTGGTAGAGGAAGCGTTTGAACTCGCGCACCTCAGCAAAAACGATTCGTTGCAGGTCATCGGCAAGCTGACTGTCTCCCTCGAGGCAGACGAAATCAAAAAATATCGATGAATACCGAACCTTCTGTGGCTCCGGGTCGTTGATCCAGTCGTGAATGCGACTGCGCCAGTCGGCCAAACGGCCTCGCCAGACCGGGTTGTTCGCCATCACCTTGCCGTGGCAGAGCGGGTAGCCAACCTCGGCAAAGGCGGCGACCAGTTTTTCACCGAAGGGGACGAAGAAGGCTTCTATCTCGGCCAGCTTTGTATCTGGGACATCCTCGAACAGAAAGCCGTTGTCCTGGTCGGGATTCAGCAGCATCTCACGCCTGCCACCACTGCCCATCAGCAGGAAGGCATATTTGATGTCCGGTGGAGTCAGCCCTTCATCGAGCATTTGCTGGTAGCAGATGGCATAGGCTTTTTTGATAATGCTCTGGTGTATGTAGGAGAGGATCTCCATCACCTCGGGGGTGGAGTGGGTTTCGGTCAGCAGGGTGCGAGCAATAGGTAAGATCTCTTTTTTTATTCGGGCTAATCCAGCCAGGCTGTTTTCGTCACGGATGGAACCGACCATCAGCATCGCCTTCTGGCTGCGGAAGCGCATCAGATCTGGCAGGGAGACAATGCCGACCAATTCGCCAGCGTCGACGATCAACAGGTGTTTGGCCTTGTGGGCGGTGATGTAGGCCATTGCTTCATACATGTAGGTCGCCGGTGGCATCGAATGGTAGTGTGACGCCATGACCTCATTGGCGGTCGCCATATCACAGTCGGCAGTATCGGGCGCCAAAACCTTGGCGACCAGGTCGCGTTCGCTGATGATACCGACAGGAGCGCCAAGGTCGTTAACCACAACCATCGCACTGATTTTTTTCTCGGTCATGCTGCGTGCCACCTGACGGGCGCTGGTATCTGCGTGACAGGTTTCTACCGGAGAGTGCATGATTTCAGAGAGGCGCTTCTTGAAGGGGTAGGCCTCCATCTGGGTCAGTGCATTTGTCGTATTTTCTTTGACGATATCGGCATAAAGGCTCCGGACGCGACTGAGAACAATGCGGGTGAAGTATTCGCGGATCTGTGGATAGTCGGTTGCCACCGCGGTCAAGCTGGCACGAGGGATCAAGAAACAGTTGGTTTCAGTCACGGCCCGTGCGCCCCCGGTATAGGGTTCTTCGGTGAAGATCGGGGTGCCGCCGAAGAAATTGCCCTCCTTGCGATAATTGACAACCATCTCCTGACCGCCGGGAACAGTTGCGGTGATTTCAACCATGCCATCCTGAATAACGTAAAGAAACCCGGTTGGCGGGTCGTTCTGCTTGAAAATATGACTATCCGCCGGAAATTTCATCTCCTGCGCAGAGTCGCGTAATGTCTGAATGACCTCTTCAGGCAGGATATCGAAGGGAGCGGTCTCTTTGAGTTGGCTGATGCCCATCTGGGGTCTCCTGCCGGGTTGGAATCCACATATTTGGTACCACGGGCGCAGGAAAAGCCCGCCGTCTAAATACAAACAGCTCTGATATTACCATTCTTTGTATGCGCTTGCCATTTTTAGAATGTGGATCAGTTTTTTTCTTTGACTTAACGCTGGCTAGTGGCCGGTGCGGTTAATCGTGACGCGTAATTCTGAGACATTTTGGTTGCTGTCAAGGCGTGCCGATGAAGGCATAGCCAGCGTTAAGTCAAACAGGTACAACGCAGGCAGCAAGCAAAAGGGCCAGAATTAAAGGATGGAATTAGCTGCGCGGGCCACTGGCCCTGTGATCAAGCAGCAGAGCAATGATAAAGCAGGCGATACTGGCCGCCATGAGTTCGGCGACATGGATGAAGAAACTGCCGGTGATCATGAGGTCCGCTCCCATGAAGCCGATGCCACAGACACCGAAGCCGAGGGCCAAACGTTTTTGATTGCGGGGAGAGAGCAAAGGGGAAATCCTTAGGTGCCCCCGGCGGGCGCCTGGCTCGCCGGGGGTCCGAATAAATGGCAACATGCGGATCAGTGAGAAAGGGTGTTTTTCTTTTAGCTGTCACCTTCCTCGACGTAGCCGGGCAGGTTGTGCAGTTTGCGCAGGATATTGTCACCGCGCTCTGCGGATTCATCATCGAGTTTGTCGTCCATGGCATTGGAAACCAGGATATTGATGAGAAAGGCCAGCGGGCAGACGATCAGGGCACTGGAGGTTGCCGGGAGTATCCCCTGGTCGCTAAACATTGGAATTTTGGCCATCCAACCGAACATCGCCAGCAGGGTCATTCCCAGCCCAAAGAGCATTCCGGCCAGGGCACCATATTTATTTGAGCGTGAATACCAGATGCCGAGCACCACCGCTGGAAAGATGGTGTTGCCGGCGATCGCAAAAGCCATGGCGACGATCTGGGCGATGAGGGCGGGTGGATTCAAGGCAAACAGAACGACAATGCCGCAGAGTACCGCGGTGAAGACGCGGCCGACCAGAAGGGCCTGACGGTCTGGGCAGCCTGGTCGGTAAACCGTGGCATACCAGTCGTGCGCAATAGCCGAAGCGCCGGCAATCAACAGACCGGCAACCGTTGAGAGGCCTGCGGCCAGCGCGCCTGAGGCCAGGTAGCCGATAAAGGCATTTCCGAGGCCGGCCCGTTCGGGGGCGGAAAGGATGATGACGTCGGCAACGGCTTTGCCTCCGGCCGGGTTCCAGAATTGACCCATGGCGGCGTAGACCGGTGACGACCAGTAGAGCAGGCCGATAAAGAAGAGTCCCCAGAGGACTGAACGGCGGGCGACATCCTCATTCTTGACGGTGTAGAAGCGGATCATGATGTGTGGCAGCCCCGCTGTGCCGACCATCAGGGTGAAGACCAGGGCGATAAAATGATAGAAATCTCCCTTGCCCCAGGGGAGGTAGGCATTCCTGATGGCCCTGGTTGCTTCCGGATCGAGTTGACCGCTTGCCGTCTGCCCTTCCATCAGGTTGGAGATGATATGACCGTATTCGATCTGGGGTAAAATACCGGTGCCGCCGGCCTTGCGCAGCAGAACCCAGAGGGGAATCAGGAAGGCAGAGATCAGGACAACGTACTGGATCTGCTGGTTGCGGGTGACGCCGGACATGCCTGAAATCAGCATATAGGTACAGACGACTCCGGCGGCGAAAAATACACTGGAGCTGTAGTCCATGCCGAAAATCCAGCCGCAGATCAGGCCGATCCCTTTGAATTGGGCGGTGGAGTAGGTGATGGCGATAATAACGGTGACGCTGGCTGCAATCAGGCGCACTCCATGGCTGTTATAGCGATCGCCGAGGAATTCAGGGATGGTATATTTGCCGAAACGGCGGATCTGGGCCGCGATCAGGCAGAGCAGCAGGACGTAGCCACCGGTCCAGCCGATGATGTAGCCGAGTCCAAACCAGCCCTTGAGGTAGAGCAGGCCGGCGACTCCCATGAAGGATGCGGCAGACATCCAGTCCGAGGCGATGGCGGCACCATTGCCGATTTTTCCGACCCCTTGACCCGCCACCCAGTAGCCGGAAGTGCTTGAAACCTTGGACAGAAAACCGACCCCGATGTAGATACAGAGCAGCGCCACCATGATGATAGCCGGGACCAGTTTAAACCCCTGCTTAACCTGATAGATCTCTTCACCGGCGACACCAAAAGCCAATGTGCCTGTCAATATCAGCAGGGATGCGGATAAGGTCACAATTGCAAAACATCTGTTCATGATGTTCAATCCTTCTTCGGGGGGAATGCTCAGGACTTCCGCAGCGGGATGATCTTCATATCCCATAAAACACAGTAGAGCTTACATAGAAAGAGGTACCCGAGGGTACAGCCCTGGGCGAGTAGCCAGTAGTGCAATGGGAAGCCAAGGAAGCGGGCGTTGGTAAGAAAGGATTCGCCCAGGCCGTTGGGATCGGACAATCCGGCCAGCCAGATCAAGGTCGGGATGCCGTAGCTGAGTAGAAACCAGAGGACCAAAATGGTTTTTGCGACCGAGGTCTCGGCCTTCATCCCGTCGGTTGATGGGGCAAAAAAGTTGACACTGACTCTTGGTTTTTTCGCCATCGCGGTACCTCCGGTATTGCGACTGTTCTCGCGGGTCTATGTCGCCTGAGCACCTTGTTCGTTGAGTTTGCCTGCAATTATGACAACTTCGCTCTGATTTCTATCACGCAGGTATGTGACTGTCAACGACCGAGAGGGCCGGACCGGGCATCGCTGACCCGTCAGGGAAACAGCAGCTTAAGAAGCCTGGATCCCATGGTTCGTCGCGGTTTTCAACCGACATTAAAGTGTCGCCGCGCCGAATCCTGTAGTTTGCTGGCGGCGCGAAATGCCTCTTTGAGCAGGTCCTGTTCGTTTTTGGTCAGCGCATGGGGATCAAGGTAGTGGGAAGGGGGCTCGCCCTGGTCGATCATGCTGATTTCGTTGCGCAGTCGCAAGAAGGTAAAGGCCTCGAACGCAGCCTTGACATGTTCCGCAGTGTCGGCATTGAATACCCTGGCCTCGACCAGGCGGTCCATGCGCTCAATCGTCGTTACGGCGTCGAGTTGATTCTCCAGCAGGTACATGCGGATACAGTCGACAATGAAGATGCTGCCGGCCTGTTTGAGTGACAGCATCCCCCTGTGCTCTTTATCCCGTTCGACGCTGAAGCGCCCGAGCAGGCCGAGTGGAACCTTGTGTTTAAAGTCCTGTTCCATCATATGAAAGAGGAATAGCGGGAATTCGCGGATCTGCTTGTAGACGATATCGCGCAGGTCCTGACAGAGCGTGGCATCACCGCACAGAGGCATGAAGTCGAAGAAGATCGTCGAGTACATGACCTTTTTCGGCTCCGGAACGTGTATCCAATCGTAGATCCGGGCATCCCAGTCCTTGAGACGCCCGCGCCAGAAGGGGTTGTTTCCCATGACCCCTCCATTGCAGCGGGGATAGCCGATGCTGGCATAGGCCTCAACCAGTCGCTCCCCGAAAAAGTCGAAGAACTTTTCAACCTCTTCGTGCAATTCGTTCGGGTAGTTTTCGTAGATAAAACCGTTATCCTGATCGGGACCGAGCAGCATCTCCTTGCGTCCACCGCTCCCCATGATGATGAAGCAGAAACGGATATCGGGTGGCTTGATCCCTTCCTGCAGAATCTGTGCGTAAACGAGGTCGTAGCCGCGTTGCAGGATGCAGTGATGGATATAGGAGAGGATCTCCATCGTCTCGATTGGTGAGCGTGATTCACTTAAGAGCGCCCGCGCAATCTTGACCATTTCGGTCCTGGCCTTGACCAGTTCGTCTATGGTTTTAGCTTCCTTGATGTTGCCGACCAACAGCATCGATTTCTGGCTGCGATAACGCATCAGGTCTCGCAGTGAGACGATGCCGACAATCTCGTTGTCGGAGATAATCGGCATATGTTTGATCTTGTGCGCCATCATGAAGCTGGTCGCTTCATACATGTAGGTTTCAGGGGTCATGGTGAAGGGGTTGGCGGTCATGATATCGGCGGCCATGGTTTGCTTGCAGTCTATCGCTTCACAGGCCAGCACCTTAGCGACCAGATCCCGTTCGGTGACAATCCCCTTGACCTCATTTTTTTTGTCGCAAACCAGAATCGCACCAATGCTGCGTGCGGTCATCTGCTTGGCGACCGCTTTAACCGGGGTGGTAGATCGGCAGGTTTCCACCGGGGAGGACATGATCTCGGAGAGGCGTTTTTGAAAAGGGTAGGCCTCCATCTGGGGCAGGGCCTTCTTGCCATGATCGCTGACAATGTCCGAGTAGAGGCTGCGGACTCGAGAGAAGAGGGCCCGGGTAAAATATTCGGTGATATGAGGGTAGTTCTTGGCGGCCTGGGTCAGGACGTCCGCCGGGATCAGATAGCATTCGGTCGCTTTAACCGTACGTGCCCCGGCGGTGTAGGTTTCGTTGGTGAAAACCGGGGTACCGCCGAAGAAGGAACCTTCTTTGCGGTAATCGACGACCATCTCTGTGCCACCGGGGGTCAGGGCGACAATCTCGACCAGCCCTTCTTTGATGACGTAGAGATAGCCGGTGGGCGGGTCGTTCTGGTTCAGGATGTGCGTGTGGGGTGGAAACTTTTTGACGATTGCCGCCTGATTGAGAGCAGCAAAGCTGTCTTCCGGCAACAGGTTGAACGGCTCGGTGTCGCGCAGGGTTTTACTCAGTCCCATCGCCTCATCCTTTTTTTGTCGAATCGAGTGAGAGAGCAATAAGGTCGTTCCGTGAGGAACAACCCCGCAGCTTTACATCACCGGAATGATAACAAATAAAACGTCGATTCGGCGTGAAAAATGAGATATTTCCGGGGGGTGTTTGCGCTCAGCCTTTTTCGGGCTGTTTTTTGCTTTTTCGTTCGCTAAAGGGGTGTGCCTGACGGCTGACGATGAAGTCAGCGATAATTTTACCCCAGAGGGTCATGCCGCCCATGGCGCTCCAGGTCTTGTAGGGGAGCGGGATGATAATGACACCGAGGATAGCCGCTAGTGCGACACTTCCGGCGGCCAGGTTGACCAGACCGGCGATGAACGCCCATTTCTCCGGATGTGGGGGGGATTCACCCCGCTTAAGGGCCACCTCGGAATGATCTTTTTTTACAAAAATTTTCCAGGCACGACGTAGCCAGATAAACGCCATCGGGAAGAGGGCCAGATAGAGCAAGATTGTCATGGCGGTGCTGATATCAAAAACCATCAAGGTCTCCTGTTAAGGCTGAAGGCAGGATGAGTGCCCCAAGCGAGTCTCTGTTTGTACCTGATCTCTTTGCTCTTGAGCAAGCAGAGATTTGAAAAAAACCCCGCCAGTCGAAACTGGCGGGGTCAGTTGGGCCATCAAGAACCCGAATCTGTAATTAGAATCGAGAATTAATGCGATCCGTCAACGGCTTTGGAGCCTTTGGGGATACGAACATCAATGACCATCTGGGCGATGTCTGCAGGAACCGGCTCGGTCATGTTCTTGACCGCGAAGGCGACTGCGAAGTTGACAACAGCACCGATGGCACCGAAGGCATTCGGCTCGATGCCGAAGAAGAAGTTTGCACCACCGAGGGCATCAACAAATTCGGTGCCTTTGATGAAGAAGATCCCCTTGTGGGCAAAGACGTAGAACATGGTGACACCGATACCGGCGAGCATACCGGCGATCGCACCCTGCTTGTTCATGGTCTTGCTGAAGATACCCATCATCAGCGCCGGGA
>JAUXIR010000020.1 GCA_030620915.1 Geopsychrobacter sp.
AAGGCCGGGCTGTTCGACAAGGTCATCATCCAGCCGTGGAAAAAGGTCTTGCCATAAGCAGGTCTGCCTTAGAACCCGCACTACGGGTCAGAGAAAACTGCAGCGGCTGTGGCGGCTGCCTCGCGGTCTGCCCGGTTGGTGCCTTGACCCTCAGCAGTGAGAAGCCGGGCGGCTGGGGCGCAAAGCGCGCGCTGATTGACCATCGGTTCTGCAACCTTTGCGGCTCCTGCATTTCGGCCTGTCCGCGCCAGAGCCTATCCTGCCGTTGAAATTGCCTCCGGAGTTGCTCTCGTGAGCAGCTCCGGAGACCAAGGATCCTCTCCCTTTCTGGTCATCTTCGCGACAGGTAACCGCGGCCCCGTCACAGAATCTTCAGCCCTTCAAGCTCGGCCAGCTTGATGTCAAGTAGCGACAAATTTTTTTTCTCTAACGTAAACCGCATAAAAAAATTCACTTGTTATACTGATTTTGCGAACTGAGCGCCTTGGCGTGCTGCGTTATGTGCATTGCAATGGTCTTTTCATTCACGCCGGTAACGAGAAAGGGTATTTCAACCTGTTTCCAGCGTAAAGGAGGTAATCAAGAATGCAACTGAACAGACGTAATTTCCTCAAGTATTCAGGTGGTGCTGTAGCCGGGTCAATTCTTGGCATCGGCCCGACAGTGGCAGAAGCCGAGGCGGCCCCCCTTGCAATACAGTACGCCAAAGAGACGACGACCATCTGCCCCTACTGCGCGGTCGGCTGCGGGATGATCGTCCACACCCGGGGCAACGAGATGATCAATGTCGAGGGGGACCCGGATCATCCGATCAACCGCGGCACCCTTTGCAGCAAGGGCGCATCGATCTACCAGCTGCGCCACAACGAGAAGCGCATTACCGAGCCGATGTACCGGGCCAAGGGCACCAAGGAGTGGAAGAAGGTTTCCTGGGATTGGACCCTTGACGAGGTCGCCAAGAAGATCAAGGCGACCCGCGATGCCACCTTCATGACCAAGAACGCCAAGGGTCAGGTGGTCAACCGCACCGACGGTATCGCCTCGGTCGGCAGCGCGGCCCTCGACAATGAGGAATGTTACCTCTATCAGAAGCTGCTGCGCAGCTGGGGCCTGGTCTATATCGAACACCAGGCGCGAATATGACACTCCGCCACGGTTGCCAGTTTGGCAACCTCCTTCGGCCGCGGAGCCATGACCAATCACTGGATCGATATCCGCAACTCAGATGTCATCCTGATAATGGGTTCGAATGCAGCAGAAAACCATCCGATTTCCTTTAAGTACGTTCTCGAGGCCATGGATAAAGGCGCCAAGCTGATCAGCGTCGATCCACGCTTCACCCGCACCTCGTCGAAAGCCGATCTGTACGCCCCCTTACGTTCGGGGACCGATATCGCTTTTCTTGGCGGGATGATCAAATACATTATCGAGAACAAGCTTTACCACGCAGAATACATGCGTCTGCACACCAACTCGACCTTCCTGGTGAGCCCCGATTTCAAGATGCCGGGCGAGCTGGACGGGCTGTTCTCCGGATACGACGCGAAGAAGCGCGCCTATGACAAAACCAGCTGGAACTTCCAGCGCGATGCCAAGGGCGTACCCAAGTCGGATCTGAGTATGAGCGATCCGAACTGCGTGCTGCAGCTGCTCAAAAAGCACTTCTCCCGCTACGATCTGGATACGGTTTCCGATATCACCGGTACGCCGAAAGAGAAGCTGGCCGAGGTCTACAAGATCTACGGTTCTTCCGGCCAGGCGGGTAAGGCGGCGACCATCATGTATGCCATGGGCTGGACCCAGCATACCGTCGGCACCCAGAATATCCGCACCATGGCGATCATCCAACTGCTGCTCGGCAACATTGGCATCGCCGGCGGCGGGGTCAACGCGCTGCGCGGCGAATCGAACGTACAGGGCTCGACCGACCACTGCCTGCTCTTCCACATTCTGCCCGGCTACCTGCCGACCCCCAAGGCGAGCTGGAACGATCTGGCCAAGTACATCGAAAAGAGCACGCCGACAACCAGCGATCCGATGAGCGCCAACTGGTGGGGCAACCGCGGCAAGTACATCACCTCGCTGCTGCGCGCCCACTTCGACACTAAGCTAAGCGCCGGTGACGGTTTCGGTTACGACCTGCTGCCGAAACTGGACGCCGGGCAGAACGCCAGCTGGCTGATGATCTTCGACCGGATGTTCAGGGGCGACATCAAGGGCTTCTTCGCCTGGGGTCAGAACCCGGCCTGTTCGGGGAGTAACGCAGGCAAGGTGCGTAAGGCACTGGGCAAACTCGACTGGCTGGTCACCGCCAACCTGTTCGACAACGAGACCGCCTCCTTCTGGAAGGGACCGGGGGTCGATTCGGCCTCCATCGATACCGAGGTCTTCTTCCTGCCGGCAGCTGCTTCTTTTGAAAAGGAAGGCAGTATCACCAACTCCGGCCGTTGGGCACAGTGGCGTTATCAGGCGACTAAACCTCTCGGCAACAGCCGGCATGATTCGGAAATGATGAACGAGCTCTATTTCCGCGTTGCCGAACTGTACAAGAAGGAGGGCGGGGCCTTCCCCGACGCAATCACCAAGCTGAGCTGGAACTACGGCTTCAAGGGAATTGACGGCAAGATCCAGCATCTGGATATCCATGCCGTGGCCAAGGAGATCAACGGCTATTTCCTCGAAGACAAGGTGGTTAAGGGCAAGCAGTTCAAGAAGGGCGACCTGGTCCCCTCCTTTGCGTACCTGCAGGATGACGGCTCGACCAACTCGGGCAACTGGCTCTATTGCCAGAGCTACAACGGCAAGGGCAACAACATGGCCCGCCGCAGCCAGAACGACCCCTCAGGCGTCGGCCTTTATCCCGAGTGGTCCTGGTGCTGGCCGGTCAACCGACGGATTCTCTACAACCGTGCCTCGGTCGATGAAACCGGTACTCCCTGGGACAAGAATCATCCGGTCATCTGGTGGAGCGGCAGCGGCTGGAAGGGGGATGTCCCCGACGGTGGCTGGAAACCGCTCAACCAGGCGGGCACCCGCAAATCCTTCATCATGCTCCCCGACGGGGTGGCCTCGATCTTCGGCGCCAAGATGAAGGAAGGGCCTTTCCCCGAGCACTACGAGCCCCTGGAGAGCCCGATCGAGAAGAATCCGATGTCCGGGACCAGAATCAATCCGGCCATCAAGCGCTTCTACGAGGACGGCGGGCTGGAGGAGGACGCCTTCCATACCAACGACCAGCGTTACCCCTTTGTCGCCACCACCTACCGGGTGACCGAGCACTGGCAGACCGGAGTCATGACCCGCAACACTCCCTGGCTGCTGGAGATGCAGCCGAGCATGTTTGTCGAACTGAGCCCCGAACTGGCGCAAGAGAAGGGGATCAAGGGGGGTGACATGGTCAAGGTCTCTTCCGGGCGCGGCGAGGTGGAGGCCGTGGCGATCGTCACCAAACGCTTCCGCCCCTTCAAGGTGCAGGGAAAGACCGTCCATCAGGTCGGTTTGCCCTGGTGCTACGGCTGGAGCACTCCGAATGCCGGCGACAGCGCCAACCTGCTGACCCCGACCATCGGCGATGCCAACACCATGATCCCGGAAACCAAGGCCTTCCAGGTCAACATCGAGAAAAGGGGGTGAGGGCGCTATGAAACGGAAATCATTTCTGATCGATACCACCCTTTGCACCGCCTGTCGCAGTTGCCAGGTCGCCTGCAAGCAGTGGAATAAACTCGACGCCGAAGCGACGGTCAACCGGGGTAGCTATGAAAATCCCCCGGACCTGACCCCGCAACTCTACAACCAGATCCAGTTCATCGAGCAGGACAAAGGGGATGACCTGCAGTGGCTGTTCATCAACCGGCGCTGCATGCATTGCGCCGATGCCGGCTGTGTCAAGGTCTGCCCCTCGGCCGGCGCCCTTTACCACACCAAGGAGGGGATGGTCGCTTTCAATCAGGACAAGTGCATCGAGTGCCACTACTGCGTCAACGGCTGCCCCTTCGACGTACCGCGCTACGATGCAAGGCAGAAGGTCACCAAGTGCCACGCCTGCAGCGACCGGGTGCAGAACGGTCTGGCACCGGCCTGCGTCAAGGCCTGCCCGACCCAGGCGTTGAAATTCGGCGACCGGGATCAGCTCATCGCCGAAGCCAGGGCGGCCGGCAAGAAGCTCTATGGCGAAAATGATCTCGGTGGCCTCGGGGTGCTCTATGTCCTCGATGATCAGCCGGGAACCTACCGGCTGCCGAAGAACCCGGCGATCCCGGCCTCGATTTTCTTCTGGAAGGATGTCGTCAAACCGCTAGGCATTCTCGGCTTCTGGGGCGCCGTCGGTGTAGCAGCCCTGCACTATGTCACTGTCGGACCGCAGAAATTTGACGAGTCGGATGACCCGCAGCACAAGGGAGGTGAGTGATCATGGCCAACTACGTCGATCGTTTTAATGCCGCCGACCGCATTCTGCACTGGATAGTCGCCATCTCCTTCTTCCTGCTGATGCTCTCGGGTCTCGGTCTTTTTGCCCATACCTTCTTCGGCTACTTCGACCTGTTCGGCGGGCCGCAGCAGGGGATCATGGTACACAAGTGGGCCGGGGTGGTGTTTTTTGTCAGCTCAGTGCTGCTCTTCCTGCGCCATGTTGGTGAGACCTGCCGCTTTGATGCCGACGACCGGCAATGGATCGCCAAACTGGGCGGCTACCTGTCGCGCAAGCATCAGGATATTCCCCAGGGCAAGTTCAATGCCGGCCAGAAACTGTACAGCATCTTCGCCATTCTCGCCGCTCTCGTGTTGGGGGTGACCGGCCTTGTCATCTGGGATCCGACTGCCTACAGCCGCGAACTGACCCAGTTTTCGCTTATGCTGCACGGGCTTTTCTTTACCCTCTCCATGGTCGGCATGGTCGTCCATGTCTACCTTGCCACCATCGGCAACCCGGGCACCCTCGATGGGATGCTCTACGGCCAGGTGCGCAAGCGCTGGGCGAAAAAACACGCCAGCAAATGGTACCGGAAAGTTGCGAAAGACTGAGCTGTCCTCCGTCGCGGCTACATTGGTTGAGCCGCGGCGGGGAGGAATAAACTTTGGCCCTTGTAGTACCATTTGTCGAATTCAGGAGATACCAATGTTACAGAAACGCCTTCAACGCCTGGAAGAATTGGCCGCAACGAAACCGGCTCTGGCCGAGGTCTGCCGGTTTTATGCCGGTCTCTATCAGCTGTTTGCCGATGCAGCGTCTTTTGTGCAAGCCGAGGTCGATATCGAAGCAGCGACAGCGCGTCAGCAACAGGGCTTCCCGCTGCTCAGTGGCGACATGCTGCAGATCGATACTGCTGTTGCGCAGAGTTTTTTTGCCGACCTGCTGCAGGTCATGAAGGACCATGGTCAGCAGGGGCAAAACGAATTGCAGGCGCTGCAAACGGCCTTGCAGACAGGTAGGCTTGACCTGGCGGAACTGTTGCGCGCCGTTCTCGACCGGGATCGTAAGCCGATCAGCGAGACCGCCGAAGTGATCGGAGTTCAGCCGGCCCTGCTCGAATACTGTCTGACCACCGCCCTTGGTGCCGGCCTGCAGCGCTGCCGCGAAAAAGGGCTGGAGAGCCGGGTGCAGGGCTGGATTCATGGCTACTGCCCGGTTTGCGGTGGCCTGCCAGCAATCGCCGAATTGAGCGGGGAGGAAGGGAATAAACTGTTGCAGTGCGGCCTCTGCAGCAGCAAGTGGTCATTCCATCGTCTGACCTGTATCCACTGCGGCAACACCGACCACGACAGCCTCGCCTATTTCACTGCGGATGGAGAACCGGGCTGCCGGGTCGATATCTGCCGCAAGTGCAGCGGCTATCTGAAGGTCGTCGACAGCCGCGAGCGGGGTGAGGGTCTGATGTTGGACATTGAGGATGCCGCCACTCTGCACCTCGACCTGCTGGCCGCCAAAGAAGGCTTCAGCCGTGGCAAGAAGGAGGCCCCGGAAGTTTAATCCTGAATTCATGAGTATTCGCCGGATTCAGATTAAAGGAAGGAGAAGGGATGAGCGAACAGCAGCCCCTGGTCATCCACCGCTATCAGTCAGGGAAATTGCAGCCTGCGGCACGCCCGCTGGTCGCTGAATACCCACTGCAGCTCACCATCAACGGCAAACCGTTGGCGACACTGATCGCTTCGCCGCACCAGCTCAACTTCTTGGTGGTCGGATTTCTGTACCTGCAGAGAATAATTGACTCCATAGACGATATCCGCTGTCTCGGGGTCTGTCAGGAACAGGGTGCAGCGCGGATTGAGATCTGTGGCGAAGCGCCACAGGGGTTACGTCCGACACTCACCTCCGGCTGCGGCACCGGTATCAGTTTCGATCTCTCATTACAGGGGAAAGCGCGTTCTGTCCGTCCCGGTTTCTACGCTGCCGAAACGGTACTTCAGCTGATGCGCCAGATGGCCCTGCGGGCTGAACTCTATGGCCGTCATGGCGGACTGCATTCGGCGGCGGTCGGTGATGTCAGCGGCCTGCTGCTGCACACCGAGGACCTTGGTCGCCACAATACTCTCGACCGGATCGCCGGTGAGGCGCTGTTCAAAGGGATTGATCTGCGTGATTGCATGCTGACCAGTTCAGGACGCATCTCCACCGAGATGGTTGCCAAGGCGGCTAGACTCGGCATCGGCTTGATCGCTTCGCGCACCTCGCCGACCGAAGCGGCTGTCGCCCCTGCTCGCGAAGCGGGTATCACTCTGATTGGCTATCTGCGCGGTGAACGCTTCGAAGTCTACACTCATCCGGCTCAGCTTGCCCTGCCGACCGCCTCCGGCATCATCCCGGCGACCACCGGGGTGATCCTCGCCGGTGGCGAAAGCCGGCGTATGGGTAGCGATAAATCGTTGCTGCCGCTGGATGGTGAACGTTTCATCGAACGCAGCTATCAGCTGATGGCCAGCCTGTTCGATGAAGTGCTGATTGTCACCAACTCGCCTGATCTTTACCCGGATATTCCCTGCCGTAAGGTACCGGATATCTATCGCGGCAAGGGTGCACTGGCAGGCATTCATTCCGGCTTATACAATGCCAACCAGCCACAAATCTTTGTGGTTGCCTGCGACATGCCTTTTCTACAGCCAGAATTAATCCGCCATCTTTGCTGCGAAAATGGCCCATCCGATGTGCATATTCCTCAAACTTGTTCTGGCCTTGAGCCTCTGCACAGCTGTTACCGCAAGAGTTGCTTGCCTGCCATAGAATCTCTACTAAAAAACGGTGGCCGTCGGATTAAAGATTTCTTCCCGATGGTTCAGGTCACCGAACTCCTCGCCGAATCCTGGCAGAAATACGATGCAGAAGGATTCTCCTTCCACAACATCAATACCCCGCAGGACTATTTTACCCTTCGCGAAACCAATCCGACATGGCCAAAAGAACGACAGGGGTCATCTACCTCCAAATGAAAAAGAAAACGGCGCAGTTGAGCCTGCAGGGGAATGTCCCAAAGTCAACCCTGAGTTTTCTCTTTCCGCTGAAGCAAACGGGTTCAAACTTATTTTCCATTTACACGGGCCATGCATGCCAGTTCCCGTTATTCCTTTGCCGGCAAGACCTCCTGCTCGCTCTGAACTATCCATCAACGGTGGTAGATGTTATCCTTTCAAAGGTTTTATCAATTTCTGAAACTCAAGGCGAAAATTATGTACACCGACAAGGTCATGGATCATTTTATTAATCCGCGCAACACAGGGGATCTGCCTGAGCCAGATGCCGTCGGCGAGATCGGTAACCCGGCCTGTGGTGATATGCTGCGGCTTTTTCTCAGGATTGAACAGGATATCGTCACTCAAGCCAGGTTCAAGACCTTCGGCTGCGCAGCGGCAATCGCAACCTCCTCGATCCTGACCGAGATGGTTATCGGTAAAACCCTCGAAGAGGCCTTAGAGATCAGCAAGGAGGATGTTGCCGCGGCCCTGGACGGGTTGCCGCCCGAGAAAATGGACTGCTCCAATCTGGCGGCTGACGCCCTGCACCAGGCGATCAATAATGATCGTTCAAACAGCGACTGAAACCCGCGTGGCAATTCCCTTGCCGCGGTACCGATTTCCTGCCTAAAAAAAATATCAGACTATTTTTGTCGGATTTATTGACCTAGCGCTTTTTACAGTTTAATCTAGGGGTTGTCTGAAGTGATTCCAACGGGCTTCAGTCAAGAAAAAGAGTGGTTCCCACTTTAGCGAGTTTCGCGATGCGCACGGCAGACGCCGCCGCATTATTTTTTCGCCTTTCTCAGGAACAGGACCATGGAACGAATTTATCTCGATAATAATGCGACGACAATCGTCGACCCGGCGGTGCGCGATGCGATGGACCCCTTCTACTGCCACATGTACGGCAACCCCAACTCGCTGCACTCCTACGGCATCGAGGTGCGCCCCTATCTGCATCAGGCGATGGAGCAACTCTACGCCGGAATAGGCGCGCGCGACGAAGATGATATCGTCATCAACTCCTGCGCGACCGAGGGGAACAATACCGTCATCCTCGGCATCTACTTCAACCTGCTCAAGGATACGCGCAGGAAACACATAGTTACCACCCAACTCGAACACCCCTGCATCCGTGAATCCTGTCGCTTCCTGGAGCAACACGGCGTCAAGGTCACCTATCTGGCCCCCAATCGGGACGGCATGATCACCGCGCAGATGGTCAAGGAAGCGATCACCGATCATACCGCGCTGGTTTCGGTGATGTGGGCCAACAACGAAACCGGGCTGATCCTGCCGATCAAGGAGATCTCAGAGGTCTGCAAGGAACGTGGCGTCTATCTGCATACCGATGCCGTTCAGGCCATCGGCAAGCTCAAGGTTGACCTCAAGGATGTTCAGGTCGATTACCTGACCTTCAGCGCGCATAAATTCCATGGCCCCAAGGGGATTGGCGGGCTCTACATCCGCAACGGCGTCAGCCTGCCACCACTGCTGCATGGTGGTGAACAGATGGGCGGCCGCCGGGCCGGCACCGTCGATGTCGCGGGCATGGTCGCGATCGGCAAGGCGATGGAGTTGGCCAACGCTCATCTCGCCTACCAGAACACCGAAGTCAGGCGCCTGCGTGACAAACTGGAAGACGCGTTACTCAAAATCGACGATATTCTGGTGGTCGGCAAACGCGAGCTGCGCACCCCCAATACGGTCTATGTCAGCATCCGCGGCGTCGAGGGCGAAGCCCTGATCTGGGATCTGAATCAGAACGGCATCGCCGCATCGACCGGCAGCGCCTGCGCCTCGGAATCGCTGGAAGCCAGCCCGATTCTGACCGCCATCGGTGCCGACAAGGAGCTGGCTCACACCGGCGTGCGCCTGAGCCTTTCGCGCTTCACCACCGAGCAGGAGATCGACTTCTCGATCTACGTGATCAACAAGGCGGTCTCGCGACTCCGCAAGCTATCAACATCTTACTGAAACAATAAGTAGCCACCAAGGCACAAAGGGCACCAAGAAAACCTTTTTAGAAAATCAGAAGTCAAAAAAGAATTTCAAGCATTTGACCTTCTTGGTGACTTGGTGGCAAAAATGATTTTTCCAGCGATAAAAAGATAAACAGGAGAAGGACCATGGCAAAAAGTGACCTGATCGGCGGCGAACTCTGGGAGCAATATTCAGACAAGGTTGCCGAGCGTATGAATAACCCGCGCAACTTCGGCGAGCTGACCGAAGCCGAGGCTCAGGAACTGGGCGGCAAACTGGTGATCGCCAACGAAGGCGCCGAATCCTGCGGCGACACGGTGCGGCTGTTCTGGATCGTCGACATCAAGACCCACATCATCAAAAAAGCCAGCTTCAAGTCGTTCGGCTGCGGCACCGCCATCGCCGCCACCGACATGATGGCCGAGATGTGTATCGGCAAAACCGTCGACGAAGCGGCCAAAATCAACAACCTCGACGTCGAACACGCCCTGCGCGACGAAGAGGATGTCGCTGCCGTACCGCCACAAAAGATGCACTGCAGCGTCATGGCCTACGAGGTGATCAAGCGCGCAACCTCGATCTATCGTAACGTCGATATCTCAACCCTCGAAGAAGCCGATATCGTCTGCGAATGCGCGCGCGTATCACTGCAGACGGTCGAAGACGCCATCCGCATCAACGATCTCACCAGCGTCGAAGAGATCGCCGATTACACCAAGGCCGGTGCCTTCTGCAAATCCTGCATCCAACCGGGCGGTCACGAAAAACGTGATCACTACCTGGTCGATATCCTCGCCCGCGTCCGGGCCGAGATTGATCACGAGCGCTATCCGGACAAGGCGATGTCCGCTGACTTTGAAAAGCTCTCGGTGGTCAAACAGATCAAAGCGATCGAAGCGGTACTCGACGAGTATATTCGCCCGGCCCTGGCTCGTGATGGTGGCGGCATCGAACTCGAAGATGTTCAGTCGGGCGAGAATGGGATTATCAACGTCCATATCCAATACCAAGGCTCGTGCAAGGGCTGCGCCGGCAGCGTCGCCGGCACCCTGACCTTTGTCGAGGAGACCCTGCAGAAGAATTTGAGCGATAAAATCCGTGGGATCGTGGTTTGATAATTCACCGGCAGCCGTTGGCAGAATAAATCGTCAATTCAAAGGCCCATCCGGAAACGGATCGGGCCTTTGTTTTTTTGATAAGATTCAAGTGCGCAGCCTTGCGCAAGCCACTAACGATGAGAGGTGACACCATGCCCAAAGCAATCAGAATGCATGAAACAGGCGGTCCGGAGGTCATGCGCTGGGAAGATGTCTTAGTTGGAACTCCCGGCCCGGGGGAAGTCCACCTGCGTCAGCTGGCAGTCGGCCTGAACTTCATCGATGTCTACCACCGGACCGGCCTCTACCCACTCCCCCTGCCGGCGATTCCAGGCATGGAGGCTGCGGCAGAGGTCCTGTCGGTGGGTGCCGAGGTCAGCGAGCTGCAGCCTGGTGATCGGGTCGCCTATGCGGGAACGCCGGGCGGTTACGCGACCGAAAGGCTGATCCCGGCTCATCGACTGGTCAAACTGCCTCCGCAAATCAGTGATCAGCAGGCTGCGGCCATGATGCTTCAGGGCATGACCGCAGAGTATCTGCTACGCCGCACCTACCGGGTACAGCCTGGAGACAGCATCCTGTTTCATGCCGCCGCAGGTGGGGTCGGCCTGATCGCCTGTCAGTGGGCCAAATCTCTTGGCGCAACGGTTATCGGCACCGTCGGCAGCGAGGAAAAAGCCGCGCTGGCAAAGGCACATGGCTGCGATCACTGCATCCTTTATCATGAGGAGGATTTCGTTGCGCGGGTCAAGGAGTTAACCGCCGGCGAAGGGGTAGCGGTCGTCTACGATTCCGTCGGTCAGGAGACCTTCTTGAAATCTTTGGATTGCCTGCGACCGCTGGGGATGCTGGTCTCCTTCGGCCAGTCCTCCGGAACAGTCGACTCTTTCGACCCCGGACTGCTGGCCGCCAAGGGTTCCCTCTTCCTG
>JAUXIR010000337.1 GCA_030620915.1 Geopsychrobacter sp.
GCAGTACGGGATTGTAGTCGGCTCCTTCGGTATGATTTTCAGAACCAACAATGGCGGTGCGCACTGGGAACCGCTCATTGACCGGATGGACAATCCGGATGGGTTTCATTACTACGGTATTACCAAATCCGGCAATAGCCTGTTCATTGTCGGTGAAGTCGGCTTGTTGTTCCGCTCCGCTGACAATGGCGAGAGTTGGCAACGGCTTGAGGCCCCCTATGAAGGCTCTTTCTTCGGTATCAAAGGAGATCCGGAGGGTACCTTTCTGATGATCTACGGACTGGGCGGTAACAGTTTTGTCTCCCACGACGCCGGAGATACCTGGAGCCTGGTTGATAAACCGAAAACCTCAGCCCTGTCCGCTTCAGCAGTGACCACTGCGGGCAATATCCTGATGGCCTCCTACGACGGCACAATTATGCAGAGCCAGGATAAGGGCCTCTCTTTCGTTGCACTCGATGGTCGCTTCTCAAAATGTATCGCCATGCAGCCGATCAATGACGGAGATATGCTGCTGGTCGGTCTTCACGGAATCAAAAAATACCAGCTTGCTAGCCAAACCGGGAGAGAATGATGTCGAACGCTGCTCAAGACAATATCAATAATAATGACGACCAGGGCAACATCCTGGAGCGGCTGCTGTTCGGTTACCGCAAATTCTTCCTGTTGCTGTTCGGCCTGTTCACGGTTGTGATGGGCTATTATGCGCTGCAGTTGCGCCCGGAAGCCAGCTTCCTGCGCATGATCCCGACTTACCATCCCTACATTCAGAATTATATTGCCCACCAGGACGATCTGAAAGGGCTCGGCAACGCGATCAGGATCGCGGTGGAGACCACCGAGGGTGATATCTTCGACGCCGAGTATCTGCAAACCCTGCAACAGATCAACGACGAGGTATTTTACATTTCCGGGGTTGACCGGGCCGGCTTGAAGAGTCTCTGGACGCCGGTCACCCGCTGGACCGAGGTGACCGAAGAAGGCTTCGCCGGTGGCCCGGTGATCCCCGACACCTATGACGGCTCACCGCTTACGGTCGAACAGGTCCGCTCCAATGTTCTCAAGTCGGGCGAGGTCGGCACCCTGGTCGCCAACGATTATAAGTCGAGTATCGTCTTCGCGCCGTTGCGCGATATTGACCCGGAGACCGGCAAACCACTTAATTATCAGGATTTCTCCAGACGGATCGAAGAGATCCGCACCAAGTACCAGAGCGACAAGATCAAGATCCACATCACCGGTTTTGCCAAAGTCGTCGGCGACCTGATCGACGGGGCCAGTAAGGTCCTGGGATTCTTCGTTATCGCCTTCGTTATCCTGCTGGTTTGCCTCTATTTAAACGGGCGCTGTTTAAAAGGCACCGCAGTCCGGGCGGTCTCGTCCCTGATCGCCGTGGTCTGGCAGCTCGGCCTGCTTAGCCTGTTCGGCTACGGTCTGAACCCCTATTCAATGCTGGTGCCTTTCCTGATGTTCGCCCTCGGGGTCAGCCATGGCATCCAGATGAACAACGCCATGGCCCATGAGCTGATGACTGGTTCCGACAACCTGACCTCGGCACGCCGGGCCTATCGCAAGGTCTATCTGCCCGGCCTGGCCGCGCTCTTTACCGATGCGATCGGTTTCGCCACCCTGTTTGTCATCAGCATCGGCGTGATTCAGGATATCGCCGTAGGCGCGACCATCGGCGTGGTGGTGGTGGCGTTTACCGACCTGATGCTGCTGCCGATTATTATGTCGTACACCGGCCTGAGCAAGAAGACTGTGGAGAACATGCGCAAGAACGAGGATGAAAACTCGCACCCGGTCTGGAACATCATGGCGCATCTGACCAAACGGCGCTACGCCTCGATCATGATCCTGATTTCGGTAGGCTGGTTGATTTTCGGCACGGTCACCCGACAGGACCTGCAGATCGGCGACCTGGATGCCGGCGCGCCGGAGCTGCGGCCCGATTCCCGCTACAATCTCGACAGCGCCTACATGACCGAAAACTATTCGGCCAGCAGCGATGTCTTCGTGGTGATGCTGAAAACCCCCAAGGAGGGGAACAGTAATTATCACGCCGTGGTGGCGGCCAAGCGTCTGCAGACAGAGTTGGAGGAGTTGCCGGGGGTTCAGGGAACCATGTCCTACGTCGATTACCTGGCGATGATGAACTCCGCCTTAAGTGAAGGCAACCTGAAGTGGACTGCCATCAGCAGAAGCCCGGTGTCGCTCAATAACATGGTCATGCGCGCCCCGCATAGCCTGGCCAATGCAGAGGGAACCATGGCGCCGTTGATCATTTACCTGAATGATCACAAGGCCAAGACGCTGCAGGATGTCGTGGCGGTCGCCGAGCACAATAATGAAGATTTTGAGTTTCTGCTCGCCGCTGGCAACGCCGGGATCGAGGCGGCCACCAACATCGAGGTGGAAAAAGCCCACCTGATGATGACGATCATCGTCTATTCGATCGTTTTCCTGGTCTGCTTTATTACTTACCGTAGCTGGCGTGGAGCATTCTGCGTGGTTGCCCCGCTGTTTCTGACCACGGTCATGTGTGAAGCGCTGATGACCAAGCTCGGCATCGGCGTCAAGGTGGCGACCCTGCCGGTCATCGCGGTCGGCGTCGGCATCGGCGTCGATTACGGGATTTACATCTACAACAAACTGCGCTTCTACCTCGATCAGGGGGAAAGCCTGGCCAAGGCCTACTTCAACACTCTGCGCACCACCGGGACCGCGGTGGCCTTTACCGGCATCACGCTCAGCATCGGCGTCGGCACCTGGGCGTTCTCGCCCATCAAGTTCCAGGCCGATATGGGGCTACTGCTGGCGTTCATGTTCATCTGGAAC
>JAUXIR010000136.1 GCA_030620915.1 Geopsychrobacter sp.
ATTCTGGTGAGTCGTAACCCTAATCAATAATTCGTGAAAATAAGTCAGGCAGGTTTGCATGAAGATATTCGCTGGACCAGAACTGGAAACAGAAATACCGGGCGTCAAAGGGATAGATCGCAGTTATCTCTACGCCTGTGCCGGGGTCATGCTCGGTGTTGCCGCCCCGGTTGGCTGGATGCTGCTACGCGCTGTTTTTTTTGCTACATCGGAACAAGGTTTTTTTGCCGGGATACTGTACGACATCGTTGCCAGCAAAGAGAACTTCTTCCACTATCTTTATATGGGCGCAGGCACTTCGGTCGTACTCTGTATCTTCGGCTATTTTATTGGCCGAGCATCGCAGCAAATTCATCAACGGGCCGCGCGTCTCGATGAGATGCATAGCACGGTGACTAGCCAAAAAGAAGATTTTGCGCGGCGCTATCGTGATCTGAATACGCGTATCCGTAATTTTCACGGCATTACCGCTCGTCTGCAACGTTCAATGGAAGAGGAGGAGCTCTACAATCTAACGAGTAATGCCCTGCACGAGGTCCTCGAGTTTGATCGGGTCAATCTACTGCAGGTCTGTGCGGATCAAAAGCTGCTGCGTCTGACCAACAGTCGTGGAAGCGGCGATTCTCAGGCCGGTGGTGTCAGCCTGCCGCTGGATGAAAGGGCAGGGGTTCTTTATCGGGCTGTGACGGATCGGCGCCATTTCCTGATCGATGATATCCAGTTGATGCCCGATGACTTCAAGCTCAAGCCGCCCTGCGACAGCATCAGTCAGTTACGTTCACGCAGTTTTGTTGTCAGCCCGGTGATCGTTAATGATAAAGTTGTTGCCCTGATTTGCGTCGACAATAAAATTAGTGGACGTATCCTTGAAGAATCTGATGTCGATACGATAAAATTACTCGCCGGACAACTTTCATCGGCGATTGTGCGTATGGAGCTGGTTGGAGCAGTTGTTGATCTGACCGATGAACTCGAGTTGACATTCCAGGAGCTCGGTGAATACCGGGAGCGCTATCAAAAGCTGCTCGGTTCACTCAAGGAATCGAGTAGCTCGACTCGACATTTGGTCGGGGATATCGCCAGCTCGGCCGATGTTATCCGTGATGCCGTCAACGCCACCCAGTCCGCATCGGGAGAGATCTCGGTCTCGATAGAGCAGGTCGGGAATAATATCTCTCAGCTTTCCGACTTCATGGAGAAATCGATATCTGCGATGAGTGAAATAGCTGCAGCGATCCGCAGTGTCGAGGACCACAGTGTTCAATCACACAAGATGTCGCAACAGGCGAGTGAGCGCGCTGAGCACGGTGTGCAATCTGTTCATGCGACCCTCACCGGCTTGACGGGAATCCGGGCCGGTGTCGATGAGGCCGCCATTGCGATGGGAAAACTTTCAGGGCTTGGTGAAGAGGTCAGTACTATTACTTCGGTCATTACTGAAATTGCTCAGAAAACAAACCTGCTCGCATTGAATGCCGCAATCATTGCCGCTCAGGCCGGTGAGCAGGGTCGTTCTTTTGCTGTCGTCGCCGATGAAATTCGTGAGCTTTCACAACAAACAGGACGTTCTTCTGCGGCGATTGCCGGTCTGATTCGTGATATGCAGAGTGGGATGACCCGGGTGGTTGAACATATCGGGAATACCCAGAAACTTGTTGATAATGGCTTTGATAAGGGGAGGGGAGCCGATGTTGCGCTGAGCCAGATTCTTGATACCGCTGGCCAGGCGATGGAGATGGCCCAGCATATTCGTCAGGCAACACGTGAGGTTTCAGCTTCTGCTGAATTTGTTACGCGTTCGATCGAAGAGCTTGGCGAATTGACGGATCAAGTCTCGACGGCATCACGTGAACAGGCGCAAGGTTCTCGCAGTATTGTTCGCTCGATTGAAGATGTCCGGCATATGACAGAAGATATGGTCAGCGCGACAACTCAGCAGCGTAAAAATAGTGATTCGATCGATGCCGCGGTCGATTCTGTCAGTGAAATGGCGATGCGGATCTTTGACGATATGGAGAAAAGGCGCGAACAGAGTCAGAATGTTATTGGGCGCTTGAAACAGATGAAAGAGACTGATTAATCCTTATGCATTCGAGCCATAAAATCAGGGAAACCCTCAAATTCTGCCGGATGTTTGCCGGCCTGCCAGATTGCGATCTGGATCCGCTCTGCTCTTTGGCTCGTCTGAAGACCGAAGAACGCGGCACCCTGCTTTTTTCTGAAGGTGAGGAAGCTGCAGGTTTCTATGTCATTGCTGCCGGTCGTGTGAAGATTTACAAACTTTCCGCTGACGGCAAAGAGCGAATTTTGCATATTGTCCACAGCGGCGATACCTTCGCTGAGGCTGCTATTTTTGGTGATGGCCGTTATCCGGCTTTTGCCGAGACCCTGTGTCCGACCGAACTGGTTTTTCTGCATGGTCGCGAATTTCTGAACCTGCTGCATAACCGCTCCGGGATTGCCATCAATATGATCGCCGGACTTTCGCAGTTTTTACGTCAGTTCGCTCATCAGATCGAAGAGTTGACCTTTAAGGATGTTCCCGCACGTTTGGCTGGCTACCTGCTCGGGCTTAAAGTTGAAGCCGATGGCAGTTGCCGGCTCCCGGTCAGTAAAAGCCAACTTGCTTCAAATCTCGGCACTGTCAGCGAGACTCTTTCTCGCAGCCTACGAAAACTCGCCGACGAGGAACTGATTCGGGTTGAAGGAAAAAGAATCGAAATCCTGGATCGGGAACTTTTGGAAGAGATGGCGGAGAAGACTATTTAGGGGCGGAAAAAAGCTTTATCCTGTCCATACTGTTTTTGGCTCCTTGTTCTTGCCTTTTCGCATCCCCCACTTCTAACTTCATGCTTCGGCTTTATAGGAATTTAACATGACCATTCTTGTGACCGGCGGTGCCGGATATATCGGAACACACACCCTGATAGAACTGTTGCAGGCCGAGCATCGGGTCGTGGTTTATGACAACCTCAGCAACAGTTCGCCTGTGGCGCTTGAACGGGTCGAGGAGATTACCGGCAAGAAGGTTGAATTGATTCAGGCCGATATTTGTGATCGTCAGTCTCTGGATCAGGTATTTCGTCGCCATGAAATTGATGCTGTTATCCATTTTGCCGGGCTCAAGGCCGTTGGCGAGTCGGTTGAAAAACCACTCGATTATTACCAGAACAATATCTGCGGCACGGCCACGCTTTGTCAGGCGATGTCTGCCGCCGGGGTGAAGCGACTGGTCTTCAGTTCATCCGCCACGGTTTATGGAGATCCGCAAAGCCTGCCGATCAGGGAAGATGCACCGACCGGCGCAACAAATCCCTACGGTCGAACCAAGCTTTTCATCGAAGAGATGTTGCACGATCTGCAGCGGTCTGATCCGCAGTGGCGTATTGCTGTTCTGCGTTATTTTAATCCGGTAGGCGCTCATCCTTCCGGACAGGTAGGTGAGGACCCACGTGGAATTCCGAATAATCTTTTCCCCTTCATTACCCAGGTTGCCATTGGTCAACGTGAGTTTCTTTCGGTTTTCGGTGATGACTACTCGACAGCTGACGGAACGGGAGTGCGCGATTATATTCACGTGGTTGATCTTGCCCGCGGTCACCTCTGTGCCCTTCAGCGACTGGTCCAACGGGAAGGCAGCCTGACCGTCAATCTTGGCACAGGGCAGGGCTATTCGGTGCTTGAAATGGTAAAGGCTTTCGCCGCAGCCTCCGGTCGCGAGGTTCCATACCAAATTGTCGATCGCCGTCCGGGTGATATCGCCAGCTGCTATGCCGATCCTACTCTTGCCCTGCAGGAACTCGGTTGGTCGGCCGAGAAGGGCCTCGATGAGATGTGTTGCGATGGCTGGAGGTGGCAGAGCTGCAACCCGAAAGGGTACGATGTTTGAGAAAAGGGTGTTTAACGTTTAATGGTTCGCGTCTTATCGCTGTAAATGTATTCTTCAGATTGCCCTCAGGATGCCCCTAAATGCTGATTCTGGTGGCTGAACTGAAGGTTCTTTCTCCTGCATCGTCGATGGATCCAGCAAGTTACCCGACAGCTCAAGGCCCAATGTTCCCCCGATCCCGATCTGTTTAATCTATGGGTTGTTTGATCAGGTCGCGCAGGGCTTAGACCTCACGGGGTTTGGGAAAACCAAACACCGGTTTTTCTTGCAGTAATCCGGCATGATGTTTATCATACCTGCGTTTGTTTGAGAGATTGAATTACTATTTGTTCGTCCTGTAAGGGGATGGTCAGGAGCCTGTTGATGCTGCAACTTGATGCAGAGGTGGAATCGCAAGGTCTATTCGAAGTTGCTCGGCAGGTTTGCCTGGCAGCCCGCACTGCGCCCAAGGGACGTGGTAAGGATCTGTTAACGACTGCCATTGTCAGCGGTGATGAAAAAACCCTTATTTCAGCCCGTATGCGTGAAATTGGTAAGCGTTGCGAACTCCCTTTTTTTTCACGTGATGCGGACAATGTTGATGCTGTTGAGATTTTAGTGCTGGTCGGTACGCGCAAGGAACCTCTTGGTTTGCCACACTGTGGGTTTTGTGGTTTTTCTGATTGCGAGGCTATGCTTAAGTCTGGTGGATGCTGCAGCTTTAACGTCGGTGATTTAGGGATTGCCCTGGGTTCGGCCGTGAGCCGTGCTGCTGATATGCGGGTTGATAACCGTATCATGTTCAGCGTCGGCAAAGCTGTCCTTGAGTTGGAGCTTCTCGGTAAATCGGTCCGACTTGTCTATGGAATTCCCTTGTCGGCCACGGCAAAGAGTCCTTTTTTTGATCGTGGATGAGTCTGAATCCAGTCAGTCTGATTAAATTTTAAACAACCGGTCGCTGGGTGCTGCGTATAACTTGTGCAGATCTGAACCGTCTTGAGTTTTTTTGACTGGTGAACGTTGAGTTTTTAATAAGATTAAGTCCGTAATCTGGCCTGTTGCGTCCGCTACCAAACATTTTTTACTTGTAGGCATGCATATTGCGTTTGCTGGCGCAGAGGTTACGGATTGTGTTTTGGTTCAATCTGGATGAAGCCGAATAGACTATCTGGTTCTAAGCAGGGAGGAAACACTGATGCGTAAGGTTGAGGCTATAATCAAACCGTTCAAGCTCGACGAAGTCAAAGAAGCGCTGAACGAGATCGGGATTCAGGGGATCACTGTCAGTGAAGTCAAAGGCTTCGGTCGTCAAAAGGGCCATACTGAGCTCTACCGTGGCGCCGAATATGTGGTCGATTTCATCCCCAAGATTAAGATGGAAATTATCGTTGGCGATGATCGTGTCGAATTGGTCGTTAATACGATCGAAGAAGCAGCGAAGACCGGGCGTATCGGTGATGGTAAGATTTTTGTCACTCCGATCGATGAGGTTGTGCGTATCCGTACTGGTGAGCGTGGCGAAGATTCAGTTTAATCTATTTCACAACGAGTAGTTGTTCAGTTCATTACCCAAGGAGAATTATCAATGACAGCACAAGAAGCACTGAAGTTTGCCGCTGATAACGGCTGCAGAATGGTCGATTACAAATTTCTCGATTTTGTCGGTGTTTGGCAG
>JAUXIR010000191.1 GCA_030620915.1 Geopsychrobacter sp.
CGTGGTCCGCTCCGCCACCTCGGAGGCGAACAGCTTGGCCATCGCGGCCTGCTTCACGAAGGTCTCGCCGGCGTCCTTGAGCCGGGCGGCGTTGTAGACCAGCAGGCGGGCGGCCTCGATCTCGGTCGCCATATCGGCCAGTTTAAACTGAATCCCCTGAAAGTTAGCGATCGGCTGATCAAACTGCTTGCGTTCCTTGGCGTAGTTTAACGCCGCCTCAAAAGCCCCTTGAGCGATACCGAGGGCCTGGGCGGCAATGCCGATTCGCCCGCCTTCCAGGGTCTTCATCGCGACCTTGAAGCCCTGCCCCTCTTCACCGAGCAGGTTCTGGGAAGGGATGCGACAGTTCTCGAAAATCAGTTCCATGGTTGGCGAAGAACGGATACCCATTTTTTGTTCTTTTTTGCCAAAGCTGAACCCAGGGGTGTCCTTTTCAACGATGAACGCACTGATGCCACGGTGTTTCTTGGCCTCCTTGTCGGTCTTGGCCAGAACAACATAGGTTTCGGCGTCGCCGCCGTTGGTGATAAAGATCTTGCTGCCGTTGAGAACCCACTCATCTCCTTCGCGGGTTGCGGTGGTCCTGGTGCCACCGGCATCGGACCCGGCCGAGTTTTCGGTCAGACCGAAGGCACCCAGCTTGCGGCCCTCAGCCAGCGGTTTCAGATACTGCTGCTTCTGCTGTTCGGTACCGAACATATAGATCGGATTGGCACAGAGGGAGAGGTGAGCAGAGAGGGTGACCCCGGTCGAAGCACAGACCCTGGATAGCTCTTCCACCGCGATGGCGTAGCTGATGTAATCGGCCTCGGCACCACCGTACTCTTCGGGAAAGATGATACCGGTCAAGCCCAATTCACCCAGTTTGTCGTACATCAGTTCACGGTCAAAGGACTCCGACTCATCACGCTCCGCAGCGCCGGGGGCAATCTCGGCTTCGGCAAAATCACGGACCATCTGACGCATCAATTTGTGTTCGTCTGTCAACTCAAAGATCATTATCTACTCCTCTATTACCCATTCAGGTTGAAAGTATTCGCTTTAACTACTGACCGACAAAAACAGCTGGCCGCTTTTCCAGAAAGGCCAACATTCCCTCTTTCTGGTCGAGGCTGGCAAAGCAGAGCCCGAACATTTCTGTCTCATACTGATTGGCCTTGTCGAGATCCATTTCCAGGCCGGTACGCACGGCTTCCTTGACTTGCCGCACCGCATATGGACCTTTATTGACGATCTTCGTCGCCATCTCTACGGCTGTTTCGAGCAGTTTTTCCTGAGGCACCACCCGGTTTACCAGCGCCATTTGATAGGCTTCTGCCGCATCGATCATGTCACCGGTAAAGAGCAATTCGAGAGCCCGCCCCTTGCCGATAAGGCGGGACAGGCGCTGAGTGCCACCAAAGCCGGGAATAACTCCCAGATTGACCTCCGGCTGACTGAAACGGGCGTTTTCCGAAGCAATGCGGATATCGCAACTCAGGGCCAACTCGCAGCCGCCGCCGAGGGCAAATCCATTCACCGCCGCGATGACCGGTTTGGCGCAGGTTTCGATGCTGCGCATCAGTTGGTGGCCCAGCCTGGAGAACTTTCGCGCTTCCAGGGCCGTGAGCTGTTGCATGGCGACGATATCGGCTCCGGCGACGAAGGCTTTTTTTCCGCTACCGGTAACAATAACCACCTGCACCCCGTCGTTGTCGTTGGCGTCGCTAAAAAAACTTTGCAACTCGTCCAGGGTCTGTTCATTCAACGCATTGAGCGCTTCGGGGCGGTTGATGGTGACAACCGCAATGCGGTTGGTTGTTTCAACCTTCAAATTTTTAAATTCCATCTCATCCCCCTTAGCTGTAATCATAAAAGCCACGCCCTGACTTACGACCGTAATGGCCTGCCTCGACCTTCTTTACCAGTAGCGGACAGGGACGGTACTTTGAGTCCTTAAAGCCGTCGTAGAGCACTTCCATAATGGCCAGACAGGTATCGAGGCCGATAAAATCAGCCAGGGTCAAAGGGCCCATGGGTTGATTGGTGCCGAGCTTCATGCCCTTGTCGATATCCTCGACACTGGCGACCCCCTCGTAAAGCGCAAAGACCGCCTCGTTGATCATCGGCATCAGAACGCGGTTGACGATAAAACCGGGATAGTCGGCGGAGACCGCCATCTCTTTATTGAGTGTTGCGACCAGGGATGAGATTGTCTCAAAGGTCTCCTCGCTGGTGTCGATTCCACGGATCACCTCGACCAGGGTCATGACCGGTACCGGGTTCATGAAATGCATGCCGACCACCTTGTCGGCACGGCCGGTCACCGCAGCGATGCGGGTGATCGGAATCGAGGATGTATTCGAAGCCAATATCGCCTCGGGCTTGAGTGTCTGGTCGAGTTTTCTGAAAATGTCATACTTCAACTGCTCATTTTCGGTGGCCGCCTCGATGGCGATGTCGCAATCCGCCAGATCCTCAAGCTCCAGGGTTGTCTGAATGCGGCCAAGGACCTGCGCCATCCTATCCTTGTCGAGCTTGCCTTTTTCAATCTGCCGGACCAGGTTTTTTTCAATCACTCCCAGCCCCTTGGTCAACTGTTTTTCGGCAATATCGAAAAGCACAACCTCGAAGCCCTTTTGGGCAAAGACCTGAGCAATGCCGCCGCCCATCTGTCCTGAACCCAAAACACCTATTTTTTTTGACATTTTAAGTCTCCTAAAGTCTTTCGATAATGGCAGCTACCGCTTCGCCGCCGCCGATGCACAAGGTTGCCAGGCCGTAACGACCGCCGCTGGTCTCCAACCCGTTGAGCAGGGTTGCAACCAGCCGTCCACCACTGGCGCCGACCGGATGACCGATGGAGACGGCACCACCATTGACGTTAACCTTGCTGCGATCGAGGTTGAGTCCATTGATCGACATCAGGGTTACCGCGGCAAAGGCTTCGTTTATTTCAAACAGGTCGATCTGATCCCTGGTTAAGCCGGCCTTGGCGCAGACCCGCTCAATGGCACCGATTGGCGCCACCGGGAACTCATCCGGATGCAGGCTGTTGGTGGCATAAGCGACCAGACGTGCTCTAGGTTTGAGGCCATGCTTTTTGACGGCCTCCTCACTGGCGAGCAGGGCGAAGGCCGCACCGTCGTTGATGGTTGAGGCGTTACCGGCGGTCAGGGTGCCACCCTTCTTGAAGGCCGGGCGCAAGCTTGTGAACTTGTCAAAATTGACCCGCGTCGGTTCTTCATCGGAATCGATGGTGACATCACCCTTACGGGTCGACTTGACGACCGGGACGATCTCTTTGACAAAAAAACCGTTCTGCTGGGCCGACTGGGCTCGCTGGTAGGAGCTCAGGGCGTATTCGTCCTGGGCCTCGCGACTGAGTTGCTGTTTCTCGATCGAGGCCTCTGCAACCTCTCCCATGTGCCGCCCGGTATAGGGATCGAGCAGGGCATCATTAATCAACAGATCGACCGCCTGATTGTTCCCCATCCGCATACCGTAACGCGCAGCGGGTAATGTGTAGGGGGAGAGGGACATATTCTCCATGCCACCGGCGATCGCCAGCAGGTCATCGCCCACCCGGATCGCATCGGCTGCCAGCATCATCGCCTTAAGACCGCTACCGCAAACCTTGTTAATGGTCAGGGCGGGTACGCTGTCCGGGATCTCAGCGCCACGCATCGCCTGACGTGCCGGTGCCTGGCCACAGCCGCCGGTGATGACCTGGCCGGCAATAAACTGGTCAATGGCAGCCGGATCGATCTGGTTCCGTTCGATGAGAGCCTTGGCGACCGTCGCCGCAAGTTGTGGAGCAGGGACATCGGACAGGTTTCCGCCGAAACTACCAAAAGGGGTTCTCAATGCATCAACGATAAAGACTTCGTTCATGATTCTATCCTTTTTAGGGTCAGTGTTTTTTAAGCCGATAACTTTGCTGTCATCAAAGGCACAAATTCTTTCAGATCTGCCACAACCAGAACATCGGCAATTTCACCGATCGGCGCATCCTTGTCGGTGTTGATGGCAACGACATATTCCGATTTTTTCATCCCGGCCAGGTGCTGAATTGCACCACTGATGCCACAGGCGATGTAGAGCTTCGGCGAAACGGTCTGACCTGTAGAGCCGACTTGACGACCGTGATCTACCCAGTCGGAATCGACCACGGGACGACTGGCGCCATATTCCCCATTAAGGGCCTTGGCCAGTCCTTCGATGATGGTCAGATTTTCCGGTTTGCCGATGCCGCGACCGGCACTGACGATGACCTCAGCCTTTGAGAGATCGACGCCACCGGCTTCGGCCTCTTCGTAACCTTCAAACACAACCTGGGCCGCGGTATAGGTATCAATCTTCTCGACGTTCGGCACGCCTGCCGGATCCTCACTCAGGCAGAAGGCCCCAGACTGCAATGAGACGACCGTCTTGTCGGTTTTAACCTTGATCTGCCGACGCAACTTTGCGTTACAGACCGGCACAACCAGAGCACCCTCAACAACCTC
>JAUXIR010000212.1 GCA_030620915.1 Geopsychrobacter sp.
CCATATTCAGGCCGCCGACCGGCTCGAGATTGCCTCTGTTGTGGCGGGCAAGAGTTATTTCCTCTCTCAGGGGGAACCTTTACCCCTCTGGGAGATCGTCGATCGAATTCTCGATGCCGGAGGTATTCCGCCGGTTTCCGGAACCATCTCACCGCGTTTGGCCTACGCCATCGGCTGGGGCATGGAAAAGATCTACGGCCTGCTGAGACTAGAGAGCGAACCGCGCATGACGCGGTTTGTGGCGCGCGAACTCTCCACATCCCACTGGTTCAACATTACGGCCGCGCAGCAGGATTTCGGCTACGCGCCGCAGATCTCCTTCGACGAGGGGATGCTACGCTTAAAAAAATGGCTCTTGGAATGCAAAAGCTGAAATGAAGTGGTTGCAGGCCGATAAATAATCCACGATTCGTAACTAGCTCAGCCGTGCGGTATTCCGGCCGCCAACCTCCACACTGAATAATTACCGACTATTTACGGATCTTGCGCAATGTCTGTTCTACTGAGCCCCTGGGAAAATCCCCCTTCAACAATCAAGCTTGCCCGTGGAGAGGTCCAGCTCTGGCGCTTCCGCATCGATCTCCCCACAGATGTGATTGCCGGGTTGAGGCCGCTGTTGTCCCGCGACGAACAGCTGCGCGCCGAACGTCTGCTGGATCCGTTGAAATCGAGCAATTTTGTTGCTGCGCGCGGGCGCTTGCGACAGATCCTGGCAGGCTACCTCAATCTCCAACCTGCAGCCATCGAATTTAGCTATGGAGGACAGGGCAAACCCTGCCTGACAGCGAAAACCGCCGAACGACTCACCTTCAACCTCTCCCACGCCGGTTGCTGGGGGCTGCTGATTGTGGCCTCAGGGTTTGCAGTCGGCGTCGACCTTGAGAAAATTGACTCTCAGTTGGAGTATGAAAAGCTGGCTGGCCTGGTCTTTTCTTCCGCCGAAGTCGCCTGCCTGGAACAATATGCCTGCAAAAGGCGCAGGCGGGCCTTCTATCGGATTTGGACCCGCAAGGAGGCCTGGTTGAAAGGCCAAGGGGGCGGCTTTTCCGCTTCTGCTCAGATGGTCCAAGATGCAGGCTGGCAGATCAGATCATTTTCCGTCGATGGGGGTTATCTTGGTGCCCTGGCCCTTGCGGCAGAGGTTACAGAAGTACAACGCTGGCATCTCCACTGAGATCAGCATGAACCCAATTGCATGACAATGAGGCCTGAGCTTCCCTTCGCCCCGATCCACCGACTAAAAAGCAAAGGACTTGTGTTGCGTGATGAATGGGTGCGGGTGGACCCGGGACGTCTCGATTATTGCGCAATGAACCGATTTGTGCGATGGTTGCGCGTTCAACTGCTTAAAATCATGCACTGAAGAATGAGCTGCCGAGGGACACAGAGATACCATGAGAATACTGATTGTAGGAGCTGGCCAGGTCGGCTACTTTCTCAGTGATCGCTTGTCGCGTGAGGGGCACGAAGTCACCCTTGTCGATCGTAGCGCAGAAAAGGTTCAACACGCCCAGGACCGTCTCAATGTTCTTGGGGTCACCGGCAACGGTGCCAGTGCCGAAGTCCTTGAGCAGGCGGGTATCACCACCACCGACATCTTCATTGCCGTCACCGACCTCGATGAAGTCAACATCCTGGCCTGCCTCCTGGCCCGTGAATATCAGGTAAAAACCAGGGTCGCGCGGACCAAAAGCATAGAATATACCGGCACCCGCGCAAAACTCACCAAGGAAAAACTTGGCATCGACCTGCTGATCAATCCAGAGGATGCAGTCGCAGAGGAATTGGTTCAGATCGCCTGCAGCTCCGGGGCCTTCGATGTCGCTGAGTTTGCCGGGGGGAATGTACAATTCCTCGGCTACCGAATCAGTAAAGATAACCCGCTGTGCGATCTGACCCTGGCCGAACTCGGTGAACTGCGCGGCATGTATCGCTTCGTCATTGTCGCGATCAGCCGCGGCGAAGAAACTATTATCCCGCGCGGTGACGACATTATCCAGGCAGGTGACAGCATCTATCTTTTCGCTCACCAGAAAGACCTGCCCTCGATCCAGTACATGCTCCATTCCGGTGGTGAAGAGAAGCGTCGTAATCGCCGCGTTTTCATCCTGGGCGGCGGCAATATCGGCAAGCAGATCGCAAGCAATCTCGAAGCTCAATCCGAAGTCAAACTGATCGACAAGAATGAGCAGCGCTGCCTGGAACTCGCGGGGGAACTTGAGAAAACACTGGTGATCAAGGCTGAGGGGAGCGATATCGAAACCCTCAAAGATGAGGGTCTTGAAGGGGCCGATGTCTTCATCGCTGTCACCGAAAAAGATGAAACAAACATCCTGACCTGCCTGCTCGCTCGCCAACAGGGAGTACGCCGCACCCTGGCACTGGTCAGTCAGCCGGAGCTACTCGGCCTGGCCTTAGATTTGGGAATTGACGCCTGTATATCGCCGCGTCTGGCTGCCGCCTCAACAATCCTGCGTTTTGTGCGTCGTGGTGAAATCATCTCGCTGGCAACGATTGAGGGAAGCAACTCTGAAGTGTTGGAAATCGAGATCAAAGCGGAAACAGGGATCCTTAACATCCCACTCAAAGAGCTCCATTTCCCGCGTGGTGCAATTATCGGTGCCATCGTGCATGGCGAGGATTACGAAATCCCGACCGGCGAAAGCCGCCTGGCTGCCGGTGACCGGGTGATTATTTTCACCCTCCCCGGATCCCTGTCGAAAGTCGAACGCTTCTTCGCCTGACTTAGGATGGAGAATTCTAAAACCCCATGAATCTGATCCTCACCCTACGCATATTAGGCGCCCTGCTCCTCTACCTGGCCGGGACCCTGCTGGTTCCGATCCCCTTCGCGCTCTACTATCAGGATGGAGCAGCAACCAGCTTTTTATTTTCAGCCCTGACCACCGCCAGTTGCGGTGGCACCCTCTTCTATTTTTGCCGTAGCCGCAAAGATCTCTCCGTGCGCGAAGGCTTTGGTGTCGTCTGCTTCGGCTGGACCCTGTTTGCCCTGTTTGGCGCCCTGCCCTATATCTATTCCGGGGCTATCCCCTTGCCACTTGACGCCGTATTCGAAACCATGAGTGGCTTCACCACCACCGGCTCGACCATCCTCACCGACATCGAAGCACTCCCCAAAAGCCTGCTTTTCTGGCGCGCCCTGACTCATTGGCTGGGCGGTATGGGAATTATCGTCCTGTCGCTGGCGATCCTGCCGATGCTCGGTGTGGGTGGTATGCAGCTGTTCAAAGCCGAAGTTCCCGGCCCGACCGCCGACCGCCTCAAGCCCCGCATCCAGGATACCGCCAAGCTTCTCTGGGGGGTCTATCTGCTGCTGACCGCACTCGAGACCCTGATGCTGATGCTGGGCGGGATGACGTTTTTCGATGCGCTCTGCCACTCCTTTGCCACCCTGGCGACGGGTGGATTTTCCACCCGCAACGCCTCGATTGCCGCCTACAATAGTGCCTATATCGACTGGGTCATTGTCCTTTTCATGTTTCTGGCCGGTGTCAATTTCACCCTGCATCTCCAGGCACTGCGCGGCAGGCTTGGTGATTTCGTAAGAAACGAAGAACTGCGCTTCTACAGCTGGATCACGTTCTGCGCCATCGGTCTCCTCATGGTCTTCAATGGGACCTCTGGAATCTATAGTGATTTCATTGATAATCTTCGCTATAGCGCCTTTCAAGTCGTTTCGATTCTGACCACGACCGGGTTCGGTACCGCCGATTACGAGCTCTGGCCGGTCATTACCCAGTACCTTTTAATTATGCTGATGTTCATCGGTGGCTGTGCAGGATCAACCGGGGGCGGGATGAAGGTCGCACGGGTGTTGCTGCTGTTCAAGCATGCCCAGGTCCAGATCTTCCGCCTGATCCATCCGCGTGCAGTCCGCCTGGTCAAGTTGGGGAAACGACCGGTCGACAACGAAGTGCTCGCCGGTATTCTCGGTTTTTTCGCACTCTATATCGGAATTTTTCTCGTCGCTTCACTGCTGCTTGCGGCCAGTGGAATGGATTTGGTTTCAGGGGGAGCGGCAGCAATCGCCTGTCTGTCAAATATCGGCCCAGGACTGGGATCGGTTGGGCCGGTCGACAACTTTGCTCATGTGCCCGCATTTGCCAAGACGGTGCTGCTGGTCTGCATGCTGATGGGTCGACTTGAACTGTTCACCGTCCTGGTCCTGTTCTTCCCTTCTTTTTGGCGCA
>JAUXIR010000157.1 GCA_030620915.1 Geopsychrobacter sp.
AGATGCTGCCATGCGGAGTCGTGATGTTGGGCCGGAGGATCGTTGGTTATGAAACGGGGTTACCTTGTTACGTCCTTTAGCCTTTAGACGCAGTTCGGCCACAACCGGATTTACAGGCCGGTTCGCCAAGCGTCTTTGAGGTATTCACGGAGTTGGTCCATACGCTCCGGCAGATGCTGCCATGCGGAGTTATGAAGCTGGACCGGAGGATCGTTGATTATGAAACGGGGTTACCTTGTTACGTCTCCTTGAGTTGCGCCCTCTGCGCAATCGGAACCTGTTGTTGAATTTACTATCCTGAGGGGTAGTATTGGCAACTTTCTTGCCAACTCCGGTTTTATACAGAGCACAAAATACTAACCTGCCGGATTTACTCAAGGTGTTCGCCGTTGCGGAGCAGGGCTCGCGGTGAACGCAGAACTGCTGAGTGTTGAGGATTTGACTCAGGTTGTGAGGATTTGACGTAAACTTGTCTCGCCGCAGGATCTCTTCGAGGTCGGCACCTCGCATGGAGGAGAAGTCCCTTGTTGTTTGCACCCCGGCTCAATGCCACACCAGTATCCATCACAGCGGAAAAGATCCACCGGCCGCCAAAGGTAGTTCGTCAATTTCCGCTATACTGCAGACACAGCAACAAGGAGGTGTTATGCACATCCGTCTCAAGTATGGTGAAGAGGGTCTGGATCTCGAGTTTCCTGAAACGCCCAACTTTGTCGGTATCCTCTCGCCGCAGGAGGCCGAGGTCATAGCGCTACCGGCGGATGCTGTCAGCCAGTCTCTTGCGCAGCCGATTGCGAGCGCACCGCTCAAGGAGCTGGCGCGAGGCAAAGCCGATGCCATGATTGTCATCAGTGACATCACCCGGCCGGTGCCGAACCGGCTGTTGCTGCCGCTCATCATCCGACAGCTGGAAGCAGCGGGTATCCCTGCCGACAAAATCACAAGTCTGATTGCCACCGGCATCCATCGCCCCAACGAGGGGCCGGAACTGGAACGGCTGGTCGGTAAAGAGATCGCGGCTTCCTACCGGATCATCAACCACTTCTCCAAAAACCAGGAAGAGATGACCCTGGTCGGACATATCGGCGATGGTGTGCCGGCCCTGGTCAACAAGCATTACCTGGCGGCCGAGCTGAAGATTCTGACTGGCTTCATCGAACCGCATATGTGGGCCGGCTTCTCCGGCGGACGCAAGTCGATTCTGCCGGGGATCTCTTCGGTCAAGACCCTCGAATTCATGCATGGGCCGGAGATGGTCGCCCACCCGCAGACCCGCTACGGCGTGCTCGAAGGGAATCCCTTCCACGAAGCCGGGCTGGCGATCATGGAGCAGGCCGGCGCCGACTTCATCGTCAATGTCACCCTTGACACCAGCAAACAGCTCACCGGCGTCTTTGCCGGTCACCCGGTCAAGGCCCATCTCGCCGGGGTCGAGTTTCTCAGACGTCACTGCGTCCACAGCCTGGCTGAGCCCCTCGACTTCGTGGTCACCACCAATGCCGGGGCCCCGCTCGACTGCAACCTGTATCAGACCGCCAAGGGGATCTCAGGCGTGGCCAGCGCGATTCGCGAAGGCGGGGTGATCCTGATCGCCACCGAGTGCCTGGAGGGCTTCGGCAGTGACGAGTACCGCGCGGTGTTCGAGCATGCCACCACGCCACAGGCCTTCATCGAAAAACTGCTGAAGAAGGAGTTCTTTCTCCCCGACCAGTGGTGTGCGCAGGAGACCTACCAGGTGATGCTGAAGAATGAGATCTGGGTCCACACCAAAGGGATCGACGCCGCGACCCTGAAGCGCTTCCACTTCAAACCGGTGCCGCAGATCAACCAGGCCATCACTGAATTGCTGGTAAGATTCGGCCGGAATGCGCGCTGGGCGATTGTGCCGGATGGCCCGCTACTGATCCTCAAGCTTGATGAATAGGGGGATCAACCCTTTACAATCCTTATCCGGCGGACTATGTTGAAAACAATGATTAATCATTTGCCCGCTCAACTCATTTTTATCCGGAAGAAGAGGTCAATTCGCCATGTTGAAACGCCTTTGCCTGTTTTTGATCGCCGCCCTCATCACCCTGCCCGCCCTCAGTGGCTGCGGCTATAATCAGATCCAGAAGAACGAAGAAGGGGTCTTTGCGGCCTGGGCCGATGTCGAAGCAACCTATCAGCGCCGTGCCGACCTGATCCCCAACCTGGTTGAAACGGTCAAGGCCTACGCCTCCCACGAAAAAGAGACCCTACAGGCTGTGACAGAGGCGCGCGCCAGCGTCGGCAAGACCCAGATCAACACCGGCGACCTCGCCGACCCTGCGGCCCTGCAGAACTACCAGAAGGCACAGGGGGCTCTCTCGGGGGCGCTCTCGCGCCTGCTGGTCGTTGCCGAGCGCTATCCCGACCTGAAGGCGAACCAGAATTTCCGCGATCTGCAACACCAGCTCGAAGGGACCGAAAATCGGATCAATGTGGCTCGCCAGCGCTACAACAAGGCGGTGCAGACCTTCAACAGTTCGATCCGTACCTTCCCCAACAACCTGACCAACAACTACCTGCTGAATCTGGAGCGCAAGGAAGCCTTCAAGGCAGAGTCTGGAGCCGAAAAGGCACCCAAGGTTAAGTTTTAAACCATGAATATCCGTCGATTTATCCTGCCAATCCTGCTTGCTCTTCTCTTGCCGCTCAATGTTGCGGCCCTCGAGGTGCCTAAACTCTCGGGCTATGTCAATGACCTGGCGGGTGTGATCTCGCCAGGCGTAGAGCTGAAAATCGAGAACTTCCTCCGCAGCTTTGAAGCCAGCGACTCGACCCAACTGGTTATTCTGACAATCGATTCTCTGGAAGGAGAGGCGTTGGAGGACTACAGCTTGAGGGTCGTCGAGAGTTGGAAAATCGGCCAAAAAGATCGGGATAACGGTGCGCTCCTCTTGATTGCCAAAACCGAGCGTAAAATCCGCATCGAGGTCGGCTACGGTCTCGAGGGAAAACTCACCGATCTGCTCTCGGGCCGGATCATCGATCTGGAAATCACCCCGCACTTTAAAGCCGGTGACTACGACGCCGGCGCTATCGCCGGAATTGCAGCCATGGCCGAAGCGGTACGAGGTGAATATCAAGGCACTGGACGCACCAAGCGCAAGAAGAAACGCAGTTCCTGGGGCTCGCTGGCCCTGTTGCTCTTCCTTGGCCCCGGCATGATGCTTTTCGGTGGTGGCCGACGTGGACGGTACCGCCGCAGTGGAATCTGGATCGGTGGTGTCGGATTCGGCGGTGGTGGCGGCGTGTTTAGTGGCGGCGGTGGCGGTTTTGGCGGCGGCGGTTCCTCCGGGGGCTGGTAAGACCGAACACAATCACACTTTCCGTGACTCAACAAGCCTGAATTCAGCAGTGCAAACTAGAGGCGTCAGCTCATGACAGCAAAAAACTTATTTAGCGCAGAGGAAAAAACTCGTATTGAGGCCGCCGTCCAACAGGCCGAAAGCCGGACCAGTGGTGAAATAGTACCGATGGTGGTCGATCAGTCCTACGACTACCCACGCGCAGAAATCCTCGGGGCCGGCCTCTTCTCGCTGGCCGCCGCAACCTCGCTCAGCTGGGCGTTCCTGGGCGAATCGCTCTGGCACTTCCTCTGGCTGTTTGCCCTCGGCTATCTCCCCTTCAAGCAGATGATCAGGCGTTTCCCTGCACTCAAGCGGCGCCTGATCCACCCGGACGAAATCAGCGCCGAGGTCAAAGAGCGAGCCATCGTCGCCTTCTTGGAGCATGGCCTCCATCATACCCGCGACGAAACCGGCATCCTCATTCTGCTCTCGCTCTTCGAGCGTCGCGTTTATGTGCTGGCCGACCGCGGCATTAACGATGTCGTTCCGACCGACACCTGGGATGGAATCGTCGATACCATCACCTCAGGCATTCATCGCGGAGAAACCTGCGATGCGCTCTGTGCAGCCATCGATTCCTGCGGACAACTTCTCGAAAGCCATTTTCCGATCAAATCGGACGATACCGACGAACTGCCCAATCTGATTATCGGCTGACCCGACGAACAACCGAAAACCGGCCTTTCTCAGCGCGACAAAGCAACCCAGCCTCCCCATCTCCACCTGTGTTTCTTTGGACGATTAACCAGAAAAGAGAGACCCACCTCAAGATGCCGGATAGTCACAACACACAACCGATCTTTGTTGCCGGTGCCGGTGGCTATATCGGCGGCCGTCTGGTACCGCGTCTCTTGGAGGCTGGCTACCGGGTCCGGGCCCTGGCACGCAGTCCGGAAAAATTACGCAATCGCCGCTGGGGAAACCATCCACAGCTGGAAATTGTGCGTGGCGATATCCTCGACTATCCCAGCTTATTGCAAGGACTTGTCGGCTGTCGAGCCGCCTACTATCTGGTTCATTCCATGAACCCTGCGGTCGATGATTTTTCCCACACCGACCGGCTGGCGGCGATAAACATGACCAAGGCCTCGTCAGTGGCCAAACTGCAGCAGATCATCTATCTGGGCGGATTGGGCGAGGAAGGAAGCGGTTTGAGCCACCACCTGCAATCACGCCGCGAAGTCGGCCAGCTGCTTCAACTCGGACAGGTCCCGGTCACCACCCTTCGCGCGGCGATGATTATCGGCTCGGGCAGTGCCGCGTTCGAAATCCTGCGTTACTTGGTCGACCGCCTGCCGCTGATCCTGACCCCGCGCTGGGTCGACACCCCCTGCCAACCGATCGGGGTGAGAAATGTGCTGCATTACCTGATCGGCTGTTTGGAGTGCCCGGAAACCCTCGGCGAGACCTTTGATATTGGCCAGCCGGAGATCCTCAGCTATCACCAGCTGATGGAGATCTACGCCGAAGAAGCAGGCCTGCGCAAACGTCGGATTATCCCACTGCCGTTTCTCACCCCACGCTTGAGCTCCTACTGGATTCACCTGCTGACCCCGATCCCGGCCGCCCTGGCTCGTCCCTTGACCGAGGGTCTGAAGAATCCGGTCATCTGCCACGACAACCGGATCGCCGAGCTGTTGCCCCAGGATCTGTTCGACTGCCGCAAGGCGATTCGTCTGGCGCTGGAACGGATGAAGGAGCACCATGTGGAAAGCTCCTGGACCGATTCGGGTCCGGTTCACCCGGCAGAATGGAGCATGCGCGGCGACCCGGCCTGGGCGG
>JAUXIR010000240.1 GCA_030620915.1 Geopsychrobacter sp.
AGCGAACCAGGGTGCCCAGCCGAAAAGACGCCAGGCCCATAACGCTGCAACAAGACACAACATCCCACCAGAAACCTGAGCGTACCGTGTCCCCCCCTCGCTGGTCATGGCACAGCGCAACAGCAGAACACCCAACAGCACCAGTAGTATTGCAAACGGCCAAACCATACCTGCTCCGGTTTCATGCGGCGGAAGTCGAGTTACTGATCTGGGTTCAGTGTAGCATGCGAGCAAATGCTGAAGGACTTATCGGGGTCGGTTTCGCGCTGGGAATGAATCCCCTCTGAACAGCTGGATAATATCCTCCAGGATCAGATAACTGGCTGGCACCAGCAGCAGACTGAGGAAGGTGCCGAAGAGGATGCCGAAGCCGAGGGAGACGGCCATCGGGATCAGGAACTGGGCCTGGGTGCTGGTCTCAAGCAGCAGCGGCAGCAGGCCGAGAAAGGTGGTCAGCGAGGTCAGCAGGATCGGCCGAAAACGTGCGCCACCGGCGGTTATGACCGCTTCTTCAAGCGGTACCCCTTCTCGCCGCCGCCGATTGATGAAGTCGACCAGCACCAGGCTGTCGTTGACCACCACCCCACAGAGCGCCAGGATGCCGAGCATACTCATGAAGCTCAGATTCATGTCCATCAGCATATGGCCGACGATGGCCCCGCCGACGCTGTAGGGGATGACCAGCATCACTATCAAGGGTTGCAGGTAGGATTTGAAGGGGATCGCCAACAGGCCGTAGATCGCGAAGAGCACGAAACCGATCCCGTAGAGCAAGCTGCCGACCGATTCCCGTTGTTCACGCAGCTCGCCTTCGAAGCTGTAGCGGACTTCCGGATAGTCGCGCAGCAGGTTGTCAAGAAACCCGCGCAGATCCGTTGCCACCCGGTTGACATCGACTTTTTCTTTTTCGACATCGGCCGTGACATTGACCGCGCGGTTACGCTCAACCCGACGGATGGTCGAGTAGCCGTAGCCGAGTTCGAGGTCGGCAACCTGGCGAAAGGGCACATCGATGCCGTCGGGGGTGCGGATCTTCATGTTCTCGAGGCTGGCGGCGGTCTGGCGTTGTTGTTTGGGGTAACGGATCATCACCCTGACATCATCGCGTCCGCGCTGAATCCGCTGTGCCTCGGCGCCGAAGAATGCACTGCGCACCTGTTGGCCCAGATCGATCGCCTTGAGCCCGAGCAGTTCGGCTTCAGGCTTGAGGCGGATCTGGATCTCCTGCTTGCCCTGATCGAAGCTATCCTGGACATCGTAGACGCCGGGATATTCGCTTAAGCGTCCCTTGATCTCTTCTGCGACCTGGGTCAGTTGGCTGAAGTCGGCCCCGGTCAATTGGACATCAATCGGGTTGCCGCTGCGGCCGATCTCGGCGCGAAAGCTCAGCTCTTTAACGCCGGGGATGCTGCCGATCTGCCTGCGCCACGCTCGTACGATCTCGCTGGTGGTGACCGGGTTCAAACGGTCTTCGGGGGGGATCAGTTCGAGGGTGACCTGACCGATCTCGGGATTGCCACTGATCCCCGGTCGTCCGCCACCGCTCCAGCCGATACTAACCAGGATGTTGCGTACCAGCGAACCCGAGCCGTCCGGCTCCTGATATTGTTCCTGCAACTGGCGGGCGACCTCGGCGATCCGTTCGATATGGCCGCGGGTCTGCTCGATCGATGTGCCGGACGGCATCACCAGGGTCGCGCGGGCGGTTTCACTCTGAATTCTGGGGAAGAAGGTGTAGCCGTAGCGGCCGCTGGCGACGAAGCTGACAATAATCAGCACGCCGGTGGTGAAGATGGCGAGGGTCAGCAGGCGCCGCTCCAGGGCTTTCTTGAGGACCGGCCGATAGAGCCTTTCGATGAATGTTTCAAGGGTATCGGCGACACGCCGCTGCAGGCGCAACAGCGGGCCGTTCTGTTTCTCCTTCATCTGCACATGGCGAAGATGGGCGGGGAGAATCAGTTTCGATTCGATCCAGGAGAAACAGAGTACCGGGATGATGATCAGCGGAATCTGGGCGAAGATCGGGCCGCGTCGCCCCTCCATGAAGAGCAGCGGCAGGAAGGCCGCCACCGTGGTCAGTAAACCGAAGGTGACCGGCACCGCCACTTCCTGGGCGCCACGGATCACCGAGTCGACGGTTTCACCGTGCTTTTTGAGATGCGAGTAGATGTTTTCGCCGGTGATAATCGCATCATCGACCACCAATCCGAGCACCAGAATGAAGGCGAACAGGCTGACCAGGTTGATGGTGACGCCGAATATCGGCATGAGTATCAGCGCGCCCATGAAGCTGAGCGGGATGCCGACACAGACCCAGATGGCGATCGAAAAACGCAGGAAGAGCGCCAGGACGCAGAAGATCAGAATCCCCCCCTGAATAGCGTTGTTGAGCAGGGTGTTGAGCCGCAGCTTGACAATGCGTGAACGGTCACGCCAGTAGTCGAGACTGATTCCCGCCGGCAGTTGTTCCCGTTTTTGGGCGACATAATCACGCACCGCCTTGCCGATCTCGAGGGCATTCTGTTCTCCGCTGCGGTAGATCTCAATCAATACGGCCGGGTGACCGTTAAACAGGGCAAAGAGCGGATCTTCGTCGAATCCATCGCGGATCAGGGCGAGGTCGGCGAGCAATAGTCGGGTTCCATCCGGATTACTGCGGATCGGGATCTGGGCAAACTGTGCGCCGCTGTAGGCCTGGCCACGCGTGCGGAGCAGGATTTCTCCGCCGCTGGTTTTGATTGCACCGGCCGGTAGGTCGACCGAGGAGCGCTGGATTGCACGGACGATATCGTCAAAACTCAGGTTGTAGGCTTCGAGGGTCGGTTGATCGACCTCGATCGAGATTTCATAGGGACGCACCGCTACCAGATCGGCCTGACTGACCTCCGGCAGGGCGGTCAGATCATCGCGGATCAGTTCACCGAGGCGTCGAATCTCGCGCTCGGACAGGGCAGCGGCGACCACCACCGAGATCACCTCGCGGCGGAACTGGACCACTTGATAGCTGGGACGTTCGACATCCGCGGGGAAGGTGGTGATGGCATCAACCCGATTCTTGATATCGTCGAGCAGTTCGCGCGGATCGGTGTCTTTCTCAACATCGATGCGGATCTGGCCACTTCCCTCGCGGGCGGTGGAGACCATCTCTTCGATCCCCGGCAGGGAGGAGATTGCCTCTTCGACTCGGATGACCACGGCCTCTTCAACCTCGGCTGGGGTGGCTCCTCGATAACGCAGGTCGATAGTCACCGCATCCCGAGCGAACTCAGGGAACACTTCTAAGGGAACCAGTTCAAGCACCGACCAGATGCCGCTGCAGAGAATGATGACCATCAGCAGATTGGCGGCGACCGGGTTGTTGGCAAACCAGGCGATCATCCCTTTCATCTTAGGGCTCCTGCTGCGGCTTTGTCGGTCTTTTCACTGCCTGGGACTCGGCAATCTGGACCTTGCTGCCATAGGTAGCGAAGGGAAGTGCGGTCAGGTTGAGTCGTTCGCCTGCTTCTAGCGGGCCGCTGGCAATCAGGTTGCGGGTATCACGCCAGATGATGTTCAGTTCACGGCGTTGCAGGCGGTTTTCGGCGTCAATCAGATGAACGGTATTGGTGCCGTGCACCGCATTTCTGGGGAGCACAAAGACGTTTTTGAGTTTTTTGCCGAATATATCTGCCTCAAGGAATTGACCGATTTTCAGCGCCGGAATTCCATTCTTCCGCAGGTAGGGATCGGTGATCTGGCCGATGACAAAGAGCTGGCGGCTGCGGATATCGACGGACCCTTCGGTCCGGACCAGTCGGCCCTGCCACTGATATGTTTGATCCCCGACGCTGCGGTGAAATAGAACCTTTGCCCCGCTTGTCTC
>JAUXIR010000099.1 GCA_030620915.1 Geopsychrobacter sp.
TCAGCTCACGAATATTGCCCGGAAAGTCATAGTTTGCCAGCAGAACCGGAAGTTCCTTGGGGGTCGCCGGTTTCTTCTTGCCCTGGTCGGCTGCGGCCTGCTCAAGGAAATAATCAACTAGCAGCGCAATATCACCCTTGCGCTCCCTTAACGCTGGGATATGCACATGGTGACCACAGAGCCGGTAATAGAGATCTTTGCGTAATTTCCCCGCAGCCTGGTTGGCGGCAAGGTCCTGATGGGTGGCAACGACAATGCGGGCATTCATCCGCTTGGGGATATCACTGCCCAACGGAAAATATTCTCCTTCCTGAAGGAGGCGCAGCAATTTAACCTGAGACGCGACACTGAGGTCGCCAATCTCATCCAGGAACAGGGTTCCGTTGCTGGCGCTTTCAACCATTCCGCTCCTTGTCGCGTCCGCTCCGGTAAAGGCTCCCTTGCTATGCCCGAACAGGGTGTCTGAAAAGACCGTATCATCGAGACCTGCCACATTGACCGAGACCAGCGGGCCCGGTCGACCGCTCAGGGTATGGATCGCCCTGGCCACCAATTCCTTGCCGACACCGCTCTCTCCGGTAACCAAGACCGGTTGGGAACTGACCGATATGGCTTCGATATACTGAAAGATCGAACTCATCGCCTTGTCCTGGGTCACAATCTCGCTGAAGACTTCAGGACGGTCGATTTTACCCGTCAGGAACCGGCTGCGCATTTCGATATTTTCGCGCTCCAGCTCGATCATCTTGATGGCACGCTGCACCCCTTTTAGCAGGCGCTCTTTCTCGACGGTTTTCACATAGAAATCGAACGCACCCAGCTTCATGCAGTTGACCGCGGTATCGATCTGGTTCATGCCACTGACAACAATCACCCTGACATCCGGATGCTCTTCGACAATCTGCGGCAACAGTTTTTCACCGGAGAGATAGGGCATATTGACATCAAGCAATACCAGTCCGACATTTTGGCTGGTGAGGATACCCATTGCCTCCCGACTGTCCTGGCAACGGATAACATTATTGATGCCATCTTCCAGGGCCAGGGTCATGGTCATGGTCCTGAGCCAGGCACTTTCATCGTCAACCAGAAGCACACTGAATGCGGGATAGAGAGTCTCTGTCATGTCGGATCAATCTTTCCTGTGAATCGGCAGATGCAGGGAGACCGCGGTCCCGACACCCAACTCCGAGTTGAAACGCAACCTGCCCTGATGTTCCTCGAGGATTCCGGCCGAAATTGACAGTCCGAGCCCGGTCCCGCCCTGTTCACGTTTGGTCGTGTAGAACGGATCGGTCAAATGAGCAAGCTGCTCGGCGGCAATCCCAACCCCTTCGTCTTTTACCTCAAGGACGATTTCATCCGCTTTTTCATCCCGATAGGTGCGGATGAAGATCCCCTGATCAGGGGATGAAAGGGCCTGGCAGGCATTGAGCAGCAGGTTGATGATGACCTGCTCAATCCGCTGGCTGTTCCCTTTAAATGTCGGCAGCGGCTCGCAACAGTGCAGAATAAAATGACCGGTGGCTTGCTTGATCGAGTTATCAACCAGCCTGACGGCCGCCTGAACAACCGTATTCAGACTTACCGTTTCGGTCAATTCGGAACTGTCCTTGCGGGCAAAGTCTTTCAGATCATCGACAATCCGCTTGATTCTGGTTGCTCCGTCCTGCATCTCGCTAAACATTTGGGCCGACTCTTCACGCAAGACAGAGTACTTGAGCCCGCCGATGAAAAAATCTCCCTGTTGCTGGTAGCGCTCTTCAAGGGTCGCTTCGGCGGCCTGATATACTTTTTCCAGAAGCGGCAGGTTAAACAGAATCAAGCCGGTCGGGTTGTTGATCTCATGCGCAACGCCCGACACGAGCGTCCCCAGCGAGGTCATTTTATCGGCCTGGATCAGCTGCTGTTGTTGCAGGGCCATTTCATTGGTGCGGCGGGCCACTTCTCTTTTCAGCGAACGGTTCCAGAACATGACGGTGCAGATGATAAGAACCATCGGACCGAGGACCAGGCTGCCGAGTTGGACAATGCTTTTCCACTTGATCCCTTCGCGAGGATCGAGCGGGCCGAGCCAGCGGTCATAAATCTCTTTTTGACGACCGGTATTTTTCAGAATGGCCAGCCCCTCGCTGAAAAGGGCGAGGAGGTCATCATTCCCCTTCTTTACCGCAAAGCCGTAGCGCAGTCCAGGGAAGGGCTTGCCCACCGGGATAATATTGGAGAGCCCCAGTTCCCGACCCAGGTAAAGACTGGGCAGATTGCCAACCAGGGCATAATCATGCTGCCCCGAAGCGAGCAGGCGCAGTGCATCCGCGTGGGCGTTAACCAGAACCAGTTTGGCGTCAAGTTGCTCCTTAAGCAGGTAATCATGCATAATGCCGCCCTTCTGCATGATGAGCTCTTTGCCTTGCAACTGCGCCAGTGAAGTTACCGCTACAGCTTCTGTTTTGCGGGCAAAAACGGCCTGATGGACAATCGAATGGGGGGCAAAAATAAAGTCTTTTTTCCGCTCTGCCGATTCGACCATCCCCTGAAGGGCGTCGATTTCCCCATCTTTTAAGTCGCGACGAACCTGGTCCCAATTTCCCAACCGAATTTCGACATCGATCCCCATCACCTCGGCAACGGCTCGGGTCAAATCGACGTTATAACCGGCGGGCTCATCATTCTCATCCAAAAATTCGTAGGGCGGATAGTTATGATCGCCACCGACAATGATCGTTTTGTCAGCCACAGACCGGCGCCCTTCTTGAGCCATAAGGTCGGGCGTGAGAGCTATCTGCAGCAGAACCAAAAATAGAAAGAGAATAGGAATCGGCATTCAGTTACATCTCAGCACGTAAAAGTAAGATCCGACAGCGACAACTGGTTCTTGCAACGAAAGAAAAACCATGGACTTGTAAGCAATATTGCACACTTAAAAGCATCAATTGCCTTCGACTTAAATCCTACCACAAATAATTCAGCAAGATTCAGGCATGACCTCAACAAACAATGGCCCCACCGAAGCATTTCGGTGGGGCCATTGTCGTCTCAACATCTAAAAAAAAGCAGCTTACTTCTATTTGGCCTTGGGTTGCGGTTTACTCATCGCCTTGATCCCCATGGTATCGATCAGGGAGTTGATGTCGGTGGTCTTGAGGTTCATCCCGCCGCCTGAGATCGGCAGCAGCAGAATCTTCTTGCCCTGCAGCGCCTCGGCGATCCGCAGTTTGACCATGGTCTCACCACCGGCGCCGGCGAGCGCCTTGTTCATCTGCTCGATCCCTTGTGCTTCGGCCTTGCCCTCGGCGATAATCGCGTCGGCGAGAAATTTCTGCTGCTCGTAGTAGGCGTCGGCTTCGATCTTGGCCTTGGCGAAGACCCCGTCGGCACTGGCCACCACCTCGTTGACCTGACCCCGCGCTTTTTCGAGCTCTTTACGATACTCCTCGAGCGCGGCGTGCTGGGCCGACTTGTTCTTTTCGACCATCTGGTCGGCGATCTTCTTGTCCTCAATCGCCTTCTGATACTCGGCATTGAAACGGTAATCCTTGGTCAGCACCCGCTCGACGATAATCCCGTAGGGCCCCAGAATTTCCTGCAGGCTCTCCTTGGCCTGGTCAGACTTCTCCTGGCGGGTTGCGGTGATGTAGAACTCTTCGGTTTCCAGTTCGCCGAAGATGTCACGCGGCTTGCTGCGGGCGATGGTGCGTACCACCTTGTCACGTAACTCGCGGTCACTGGAGGCGACGTGCTGCAGGATATAGGGCGCTTTCTTCGGGTCGATCCGATAGGCGATAATCACATCGAGGCTGATATCGTTGCCGTCGATGGTCTTGAACAGCAGATCGTCTTTCGAGTTGCGGTCACCACGCCGTACCTGGGCGGTCATCTCGAGGTTCTGCAACTTGGTATCGAAGGTATGCCAGTCGTTGATAAACGGCAGGAAGAAGGTGGTCGAACCGGGGGGATAGATCTTGTCTTCGACCCCTTTTTCGCCAAACAGGGTGAACTTGACGGTCCGTACCCCGACTTCGGTCTTGCCGGTGCTGTTCAACACGCAACCGGTGAGAAACAGGCTCGGCAGCAGAATCAGAATCAGAATCAGTTTTTTCATTATTTTCCTCCCTGGCGTACATCGAACATCTGCAGGGTACGATTAAGGTCAAGCGGGTTGATCCCGTTTTTGCCGTCACTCGGCAGTACGATCACGTCGAGCCCCTTATAAACATCGGCCATCTTCAGCCCGACCATGCGGTCTGAGCCCTTGCCTTGCAGGGCGGCATTCTTCAGTTTGATCTTCTGGGCCTCGGCCAGTTTGACCAGCAGGTCGGCTTGAGCATTCTTGGTTCGCACGTAGCGATCCTTTTCGGCGACCCGCTTGGTGACATAGGCCTGACCGCCCTCCAGTTCGACCGCGACGGTGACCTTGCCGTCCTCGATAATCTTATTCAGTGCGGCCTCTTCGACCGCCGCCCGTCCTTCAGCCTGATTCTTGAAGACCAGCTGATCCTTGAGCTTCTTCTCCTCGATATTCTTCTGGATTTCGTCGCTGTAGCGGAAATAGCGCACCAGCACCTGTTCGACGACGATCCCCTTCTCCAGCAGCTCGGAGTTGAGCAGTGTTTTGGCGCGCTCGGCCTGGGCGACCCGCATCGGGCTGTTGTAGAACTCTTCGGTGGTCAGTTCACCCAGGGTCGCCTTGAGCGCCGGTTCGGTCTTGGGGATGATGCCGTTATCCTCGAACAGCCGCCCGGGACCGATGGTGGTGAAGACCATGTAGGGATCGGTCAGTCGATAGATAATCGACACGTCGACATCGACATAGAAGCCGTCGGAGGTCTGGATGTGGGCGGCCTGTTCGATCCGTGCGAAACGCGAGGCGGTGCGCGGATAATTGGTCAGCTCCAGCACCTGAATATCGCGCGGCATGGTCTCCATCTCCTGCATGCCGGGGATCACGAAGTGCAGGCCCGGCCCGTAGACCTTCTCCTGCACCCCTTTATTCAAGCCGATGCGCACAATCTTGATCCCGTACTCGTTCGGCTCAACGTAGATGAAGGCCAACCTGAAAACCAGAAATAGCAGAATCAGCAGCAACGGCAGATATTTTAACTTGCCGAACATCTGGCTGTAGCGGCCGAAGGACGCTTGCAGCTGCGCCTTTTTACGCATCAACTCTTCAAGGTCGATAACGTTTGGATCATTGTCGTGGCTCATTTTGTCTCCTGGTGAAGAGTTATTCCGTTTCCGTCCGAAAACCGAGCGGGAAATTACTAATAACACATTTTATGAAGAATGTCGGATTAGAACACAGATTTCAAGCAACAGCTACCATCAAGAGTAGATATGTTGGCAAAGAGTAGATATTGCCGATGCGTACAATCTGGGATAGGGTAAGATAACCTAACTTTCTCACTTAAAAAGGATCGACCTTGAGCAACTTCTCCCGACAATCATTCTTCCGCCACAGTCCGTTGCGCGGTCATTCGCTGGTGCAGATTCTGATCTATGTCAATCTCGCCCTTTTCACCCTGATGGTACTGCATGGCACCGTGCTGGGCCTGCAAATGAAAGCGATCTTCAACCCGCCGACACAATTGCTGCTCCACTGGGGTGGTCAGTTCTGGCCACTGGTCATTCAACAGGATCAATGGTGGCGGTGCATCACCTACGCCTTCACCCACGGCGGGCTGATGCATATCGGTTTCAACATGATGGTCCTCTACCAGGTCGGACCGCTGGTTGAAAGTGAAATCGGCTGGCCACGCTTTTTCACCCTCTATACCCTGTGCGGACTGGTAGCGACCTTTGCCGGTTACTTCTGGCACCCAATGGTCCCGGTGGTTGGCGCCTCGGGAGCGGTGTTCGGCCTGATCGGGTTTTCGGTCAGCTACTTCCATCGCATGGGCGACGCCGTGGCGATTCAGCAGCGTAACTTCATGCTTCAGTGGGCGGTGATGGCCTTCGTCTTCGGCCTGATGCTCGGAGCCGACAACGCCGCCCACCTTGGCGGGCTGCTGACCGGGGCCGCCTTCGGCTGGTTCATCCCGACCAGCATCCGTGCCCAACGTAAAACCGAGAATCTCTTCAAAATCCTCGGCTGGGTCTGTGTGGCACTGACGGCGGTCAGTATTGTCGCGATTCCGTTTAGCTGGCTGTAGCCCGGACAAAAACTTGTTGCCACCAAGCCACCAAGATACCAAGACACCA
>JAUXIR010000211.1 GCA_030620915.1 Geopsychrobacter sp.
CGTGCTCTCCTTGCCTGGTTTAGGCTTTATTCGCGATCGTATCTTCGATCTGTTTTTGGAGTTCTTCAAATTTGTAGGCGAAGGCCGGTTGGTTACGGTGAGCATTGGCGGCCAACTGGACCAGGGTCTTGCCGTTCTCCTCAGTCAGACGGATCCAGATCCGGCGGTGCGAGAAGAAGAAGGCACTCATCGAACCGAATATCATCAGGAAGCAACCGACCCAGACCGTCCAGACACCTGGATCTTTCGCGACCTGCAGGCCGGTATACTGTGGTTCACTGTAGCTGATGAGGGCAAAGCTGAAATCGCCGCCGCGGCGGATATCAAATTGTGGATGATTCTGCAGTATGACAAAGGGATTGCGGCGGGTTCCATCGGGAGTCTCAACATGCAGCTTGGCCGCCGGGCCAAAGTTGTCATAGGTCGGAGTGAAGTCATCAACCGCGAAGAAGAAGCCGTTCGGCAGGGAGACTTTTTGACCCTTGCCCGGATTGACCGTCAGTTTCTCGCCGCTCTTGTTGTCGGTTACCTCGATCTTGAAACTGCCGGTGCCGGCCGGGCCGTAGCTCGACTGGTAGAAGGTGATCCCCTTGTAGGAGAGGGGGTCGTTGACCTCGATGGTCTTTTTCAGAACTTCCTTACCATTGTCGATCACGACCAGGTCGCTGGTGAAGTCCTTGGGCCGCTGTGTGCCTGCATAGTAGGTCACGCTGAAATCATCGCAGCGGACGGTGAAGCCGAGATCGGTCGGCTGGCCACCGCTACGCGGCCAGACCTGGTTGATTTCGGACCCCTCGACGATGTTGACGTAGGCCTTGTAGCCCCAAACCGTACCGATGATCGCACCGGCCATGATAATCAGGATCGACAGGTGGGTCATGTAGGCGCCGAAGCGGGAGTAGATCCCTTTCTGGGCAAACAGATGTAGTTTGCCGTCGGCTTCAGAGAGGGTCGGCTTGGCAAAGGCACTCTTCAGCGTGTCGGACAGACGATTTGCAAGGTCTTTTGCCGATTCCTTGGTGGTGAACTCGGCCTTGTTCGCCGAATTTTTAAAGGTACCATCACCTGCGATCAGCAGCGGTTGGGTAACAAATTTCCACACACGGGGGAAGTTCTTAATCGAACAGCAGATCAGATTGACACTGAAAAGACCGAGCAGTCCGACGAACCACCAGGAGTGGTACATGTCGGTGAACTGCAGCTTCTTGAAGAGTTCATAGTTGGCTTGACCATACTCGCGAATATACTCTTCGGGCGCTTTCTCCTGCTGAAGGACGGTGCCGATAATCGAAGTGACGGCCAGCAGAAGCAGGTTAAAGATGGTGAGTTTAAGGGAACAGAAAAAGTCCCATATGCGATCGGGTGCAGAAGTTTTTTTTGCGTTCAAAATTGGATATCTCCATATAAAACAGACTGCCATGCGGGAAAGACGACGGAATCGGTCATCATACCTATGGCGAAACAGGGCGTCAACCTGTGACTGGAGTTATCTCACATCAGGAGGATGGTGCTGCGGAGTTGTTTAAGGCTTTGTGAAAGGGGAAGAACCTTTGCGGCCGCCTGGTTGTTGAGGGCCAGAACTGCAAAGGTTTGGGTGAGCGGTTCGGCGCATCGGTATTCCGGAGTTTCAGTTCTGGAAGTAGACAGGGCTAAAAACTGTCCGTCACCAATGCTCTGCAAGACCGGCTCTCTCTCGATCTCACTGGAGGCGTGAGCAAGATGGCAGAAGTTGCAGGCTGGACTTTGGGCGATCTCTGCGATCGCAAGGGGATGACAATCAGCGACCATCTCGGTGCTCGCTGAGTACTGCGATGGTGTATCGTAGCAATGCAAGGCGCACTGCAGGCTACCACTGCTGAGGATAACAAACAGCAGCACCGCTAGAAAAAGCATATTTCGGATCGGAGTAACATTCATTGCAGGGTCTTGGACTCTTTAATAGTTGACGGCGTCAAAGAATATAGCCGTTGTACCGACACTGTTGCAAGCAGAATGCCGTTGGCCGCTGAGCTACTTGTGTAACTCAGATTTTGCTTGAGATGAATACCTGGCTAAAGCCCATTTTTTGCCAGTTCTTCCAACAGTTTGCGCTGCTGGTCATCCAACTGATGCGGGATCTCAACGTTGATGGTCGCATAGAGGTCGCCTGCCGGTCTTCCGGCGGATGCCGGTACGCCAAAACCCCGAAGTCGAATTTTGCCCCCTGGTTGCATGCCTGCCGGGACCTTGATCCGTTTCTCTCCTTGAAGGGTCGGGATCTCAGCGCTGGTGCCGAGGCAAAGCTGGGTGTAGGGGAGCCGAATCTCGACCAGGAGATTGTTCTCCTCGCGGGTGAAAACTGAATCTGATTCAATCCGAATCTGCAGAAAAAGATCCCCGCTACGCCCACCGACCGGCGCCGGTCCGCCCTTACCGGTGACGCGCAGTTTAGCACCCTCTTCGATGCCAACCGGAATCCGGACCTTGATCTGCTCGACCCGGTCCTCGTTACGGTATTCGACGTGCCGCTCACCGCCCTCAACAGCCAAACGCAGGGGGATGCTGATCTCCATCGAGTAGTCCTGCCCCTTAGCCGGTCGTCGCTGAGCACGACCGCCGCCGAACAATTGGCTGAACAGGTCTTCGCCGCCGCCGCCGAAGTTACCAAACAGGTCACCCAGATCGGTATTGCGGAAGATATCTTCCTGGCTGAAACGCTGGTGAAAGCCAGATTCCCCGAAACGGTCATATTGCTGTCGTTTCTCTTTGTCGGAGAGGACGGCGTAGGCCTCGGTAATCTCCTTGAAGCGATCTTCCGCCTGTTTGTCGCCCGGGTTGCGGTCGGGATGGTAGGTTTGGGCAAGTTTGCGGTATGATTTCTTCAGGGTTGTCTGATCGACATCTCTGGCAACTCCGAGAGTTTGATAGTAGTCTTTGGCCATTGTGTTTTCGGCTCTTCTTTCTGCATGCGGACTGTGGTGAATCCAGAACTATAAGAATCGCTTGGCGTCACGTCAAGCGCTTTTGTACGCTGGCAAGCGGAGCTTGACGGCTTGAGTGGAATCTCGTTAGTATGTCGGTGAAAATTTTGTAATAATGTCCTGCGGGTAATTCTCGGAATAATTAAAACTCATCACGAAGTTGTTGGAGTTTTTATGACAAAAATAGTCGTTCTTGGTGCCGGTATCTCCGGATTGTCGACTGCCTATGCCCTTGAAAACCTGGCGAAGCGGGAAGGTCTGGACGTCGAGATCATTGTGCTCGAAAAGCTTGAGCGCGCTGGCGGCAAGATGATGACTGTCAAGGCCGACGGCTTTCTCTGTGAGTGGGGGCCGAATGGTTTTCTCGACAATAAACCGATGACTCTCGATCTGTGCCGTAGCCTTGGCATAGATGTGAAGCTGTTGCGTTCGAACGATAACGCCCGCAAGCGCTTTATCTATGCCGCAAATAGGTTGCATCGACTCCCCGAGGGTGCTGCTTCTTTTTTCAGGTCCAAGCTGATCAGCTGGCCGGGGAAGTTGCGGCTTGGCTGTGAAATATTCATTCCCGCCAAGCGTGATGGCAGTGATGAAACCCTGGCAGATTTCGCCCGACGGCGCCTTGGCAGCGAAGCCCTCGATCGCTTGATCGGCCCGATGGTCTCCGGCATCTTTGCCGGTAACCCTGAAACCATGAGTCTGCGCAGTTGTTTCCCGCGGATTCATCAGCTTGAACAGGAATATGGTGGTCTGCTCAAGGCGATGGCGAAGTTAGGGCGAAAAAAACGTGCCGAACGCAAGGCGGGTCAGCAGGTTGCCAGTGCCGCAGGTCCGGGCGGAACCCTGACCTCTTTTGGCGGCGGCATTCAGGAGCTGAGCGATGGCCTGGTGGAAAGGCTTGCTGCCGAGGTCCGTACCGACAGCGGCGTGACCCGGATCGAAGCGAAACAGGGCGGATTTCTCCTCCATCTTGAGGATGAGACGCAGGTTGAGGCCGAAATCGTTGTCAGTGCTGCTCCGGCCCATGCTGTGGCCGAGATGCTGGCCCAGACCGATGAGCGAGCGTCCTCGTTGCTCAAACAGATTCCCTATGCATCGATGAATGTGGTTTGTTTCGGTTACGCGCGAGACAAGATTACCCGCGATCTTTCCGGATTCGGTTATCTGATTGCCAGGGGAGAAAAACGCCATACATTGGGAACCCTCTGGGACTCGAGCATCTTTCCCCATCGTGCCCCTGAGGGCCAGGTGTTGCTCCGTTC
>JAUXIR010000230.1 GCA_030620915.1 Geopsychrobacter sp.
ACGACTGCCTCCTCGAAAAAAACCGTAACCCGCAGCTGACTCAAATGCAAATAGAGCAGGAACTGAAACAGCTTTTCGGGGCGAAGCAGATACTCTGGCTGGAGCAGGGTGCCCTGCAGGGGGATGATACCGATAGCCACATCGATACTCTGGCCCGCTTCGCACCCGCTGAAACGATTGTTTTTCAAGGCTGCAGTGACTCAGAAGATGAGCATTTTCAAGAGCTTGCTGCCATGCGTGAGCAGTTGGCCGGTTTTTCCAGCACCAGCGGCAAGCGCTACCGGCTCCTTGAACTCCCCTGGCCGCAAGCCTGCTATGATTGCAGGGGAAATCGGCTCCCCGCGACCTACGCCAATTTCCTCATCATCAATGGCGCGGTTCTTGTGCCGAGCTATAACGATCCGGCTGATCCGGTCGCACTCAACGTCATTGCGCAGGCTTTTCCGCACAGAGAAGTCATCGCCATCGACTGTCGCACCCTGATCGAACAACATGGCTCTTTGCACTGCGTCACCATGCAATTGCCCAAGGGAGTCTTGCCATGAGTTTAAAGGCGGCGCTGATCCAGCAGAAGCGCTCTGTAAACCAGCAGTCAAACATTGAAGAAACCGTCAGCGAAATACGCAAGGCTGCAGCGGCCGGAGCAGAGCTGGTCCTCTTGCAAGAGCTCCACAACAACATTTATTTCTGCCAGCTAGAAGCGACAGACTGCTTCGATCTGGCCGAAACCATCCCCGGACCCTCGACCGATCGTTATTCGACACTGGCAGCGGAGCTGAGTATCGTGCTGGTTCTGTCACTATTTGAAAAACGCAGCGCCGGACTCTATCACAACACGGCCGTGGTTATTGAAAAAGACGGCCGGATTCTCGGCCGCTATCGCAAGATGCATATTCCCGATGACCCAGGCTTTTACGAAAAATTCTACTTTACCGAAGGGGACCTTGGCTTCGAACCGGTCCAAACCTCGATCGGCAAGCTCGGCATTCTGGTCTGTTGGGATCAGTGGTTCCCGGAAGCCGCGCGACTGATGGCTTGAGCCGGGGCCGAACTCCTGATCTATCCGACGGCCATCGGCTGGGACCCAGCAGATTCTCAAACAGAAAAGAACCGCCAACTCGATGCCTGGCTCACCGTACAGCGCGGCCACGCAATAGCCAACGGGCTGCCGCTGATTGCAATTAACCGCTGCGGGACTGAAGTCTCGGCTGACAACCGCAGTCAGATCGTTTTTTGGGGCAATAGCTTTGCCTGCGGACCACAGGGCGAAGTTCTGCTGCAGGCCGATCAAGCAGCAAAAACCTTATTGGTCGATATCGACCTTGAACGCAGTGAACAGATCAGGAGAATCTGGCCCTTCTTGCGCGATCGACGCATCGACGCTTACGCCGATCTGCTCAAACGTTTTCGTGACTAACATCAAAAAAGGGGCGCCTCACAAGTGAGACGCCCCTTTTCATATAAGCTGTCGAATGACGGATCAGAGCCCGGCCCGACTCCGCAAGGAATCAACTCGGTCCTTCCGCTCCCAGTAGAAATCTGGCAATTCCCGGCCGAAATGACCGTAAGCTGCGGTCTGGCGGTAGATTGGCCGCAACAGGTCAAGCTGTTCAACGATACGAGCAGGACGCATATCAAACTCGTCACGCACAATCCGCGCGATTTCATCTGAGGCGATCACGCCGGTCCCAAAGGTGTTGATCATGACAGAAACCGGCTCGGCAACACCGATGGCATAGGCCAGCTGCACCTCACACTTGGTTGCAAGCTTGGCAGCCACGATGTTTTTGGCGACATAACGCGCCATATATGACGCACTACGATCGACCTTGGACGGATCCTTGCCACTGAAGGCCCCGCCACCGTGCGATCCTTGGCCGCCATAGGTATCAACGATAATCTTGCGCCCGGTAAGGCCACAGTCTCCCATCGGCCCGCCAACCACAAAACGTCCGGTCGGATTGATCAGATAACGGGTTTTATCGTTAATCAGGTTGGCTGGCAGGGTCGGCCTGACAACCTCTTCAATAATTGCCTCTTTCAGATCCGCGTAACTGACATCCGGGGTATGCTGCGAGGAGATGACGACCGTATCGATGTGGACCGGCTTGTCATCGATATACTGGATCGATACCTGGGATTTACAATCTGGTCGTAAAAAATTGAGCTGACCGCTCTTACGAACATCGGCCAGTCTCTTGGTCAGTCGATGCGCCAGGATAATCGGCATCGGCATCAGTTCAGGGGTCTCATCACAGGCGAAACCGAACATCAGCCCCTGGTCACCGGCACCCTGATCCTTAAAGAGCCCCTCCCCTTCAGAGACCCCTTGCGAAATATCGGGTGATTGCTGATCGATCGAGGTCAAGACAGCGCAGGTCTCATAATCGAAGCCCATGGCCGAATCGTTATAGCCAATTTCCTTGATCGTCTGACGGACGATGGATGGGAAATCAGCATAGGCGGTCGTCGTAATCTCGCCGGCAATGACCGCCATACCGGTGGTGACCAGCGTCTCACAAGCGACGCGTGCCTTCTTATCCTGGGTCAGAATCGCATCAAGAATGGCGTCTGAAATTTGATCTGCAATCTTATCGGGATGTCCCTCACCAACAGATTCTGAGGTAAAGAGAAAATTTGTCATAGACATGGCTCGAATATCTCCTATTAATAGTTTTCGGGCTCTCAACAGCCGTCAATCTAAGCAAAAAAAGCCGTAGAGTCAACATTTCACGACTCGTTTCAAATCTAAAAATCGATCAAATGACGAAGTCACCGAAAAGGTCGGGCAGTCGCCGGCGCATTTCACGATCGAGGTAGGCCGATATCTCCTTCCCCGTCGAAAGTTGCAACAAAGTATTCAGCATATCTTTCCCTTCGGCTCGGGTCAGATTACGCAGCACCCTTTTGACCCGTGGGATACAGGCATGATTCATCGAAAGTTCATCAAGCCCAAGGCCGAGCAAGACAGGAACATAGAAGGGTTCGGCAGCCATTTCTCCACACAGACTGACCTCAATCCCCGCGCTATGTGCCGCGTCACAAACCTGCTTCAGGGCCCTTAGGATAGCAGGATGCAGGGGTTCATAGAGATACGAAACATGTTCATTCCCGCGATCGACCGCCAGGCAATATTGAATCAGGTCATTGGTACCGATCGAGAAAAAATCGACCTCTTGCGCCAGCAACGAAGCGATCATCACTGCGGCGGGAGTCTCAATCATGATGCCGATCTTAACTTGCGGGTCGAATAAAACCCCTTCCTGCGTAAGATCGGCCTTAACCGCAGCCAGAATCCGTTTACAGGCTCTGATTTCGGCGACACCGCTGATCATCGGGAACATGATACGCACCCTGCCAACCGCAGATGCCCTTAAAATCGCACGCAACTGCACCTTGAAAAGTTCAACCTCACGCAAGGAGAAGCGGATTGCTCGAAGTCCCAGCGCCGGATTATCTTCATGCTCAAGACTCATGTCCGGAATAAACTTATCCCCGCCGGCATCAAGGGTCCGAATTGTCACCGGGTGAGGCGAAATACGTTCGACGATTTCACTGTATGCGGCGAACTGCTCATCCTCGCCTGGCGGCTGACTGCAATTCATGTAGAGAAACTCAGTGCGGTAGAGACCGATGCCGACGGCACCATCCTCCTGTGCCGCCGAGACTTCCGAAACAAGCTCGAGATTTGCGCGTAATGCGACCCGATAATGGTCAGTTGTCTCAGCCGGGAGGTCACGGTATCGGCTCAGTTCCTTCTCCAGATATTCAAAGGCTAACTTGCGTTTTAAATACTCCTTGAAGGTCTCTTCACTGGGATTCAGAATCACAACGCCGGTCGTGCCATCGATGATCGCCGATACATCGTTATCAACCCCGGTTGTCGCCGACTCCAGGCCGACAACGGCCGGTATCCCGAGCGAACGGGCCAAGATCGCCGTATGTGAAGTCTTCCCTCCTCGGTCGGTCAGGAAACCA
>JAUXIR010000293.1 GCA_030620915.1 Geopsychrobacter sp.
TGTTACATCAACTGTCCTCGTTGCACCTCGGGGTCAACGATTTCGAAACCGATCAGAGCGGCCTCGAGGATGTCTTTCTGCAACTGACCAGATCGGGGGGCTCATGAGCGGCTCCAGCGGGCAGGGTGTTTTCAGGCCCTGGCTCCCCTTTACCACCCTGTTGCGCAAAGAGGTGCTGCGCTTCTGGCGGGTCGCCTCGCAGACCCTGCTGACGCCGATCATCACCGCCTCGCTCTACCTGTTTGTCTTCGGCGCCACCCTCGGCGAGCGGATCAGTGTGCTCGAAGGCTTCAGCTACGCCCAGTTCGTCATCCCCGGCTTGATCCTGATGGGGGTGATCAACAACTCCTTCGCCAACTGCTCTTCATCGCTCTTCATGTCGCGTTATCTCGGCGGCATCGTCGACCTGCTGGTGACCCCGGTCTCGCCGTCGCAGTTTATCCTGGCCTATACCCTGGCGGCGATGCTGCGCGGCTCATTGGTCGGGCTGGTGACCTGGTTGATTTCGACCCTGTTTGCCGAATTGCCCTGGACTTCGCCCTTGCTGGCGATCCTCATGGCGATCCTGGCCAGCTTTCTCTTCGCCCAGTTCGGGCTGATTGCGGCCATCTATGCCAAAAACTTCGATACCCTGTCGATGTACGGTAATTTTCTGATCCTGCCGCTGATCTATCTGGGGGGGGTCTTCTATCCGATTTCGATCCTGGCTTCGCCCTGGAGCAACCTGTCGTATCTCAACCCCCTGTTCTACCTGATCGACGGCTTCCGTCACGCCATCCTCGGGGTTGGCGACACCAGTTTTGCCCTGGCCTTCGGTGTCAGCAGTTTGTTGGCCGCGGCCCTGTTCGGCTGGGCGGCCTGGTTGATCGGTTCCGGCAAGAGTCTGCGTAGTTAAGGCGAAACAACGGCAAAAAGGGAGGTGTTTTGATGCTTTCAGCTGAAACAGCAAAGAGCTATCGTGATTTTTATGATCTGGTGCGTGAAGATCCCGCTCTCGAGCCGCAGACCACAATTCTGGTCGGTTTGGCCGCCGCGATGGCCGCCGGTTGCGAACCCTGAATGGAGCACTACCTTGGCGTCGCCAGGGATAACGGTGTCAGTGAAAATCAAATCAGCGCCGTGCAGGGAATCGCCATGGCGGTGAGCGCCGGACGGGTTAACGCCCAGATGCGGCGTGTCGAAGTGAACAGTAAAAAATAAGATTGAGATGGAGACCTATGCAGGATCATCTGGTACGAGTCGTTACTGAGGACGGGCACTTGCGTGCTGCCGCCGCCGATACAACAGAATTGGTCAGGGAGATTTGTCGTAGACAGCAGGCTGACCTGACGGCCAAGGTTGCCTTGGGCCGGTTGCTGACCGGAGCGGCGTTGCTGGGCTGTTTGCTCAAGGGGAGTCAGCGGCTCGCTCTGATGGTCGAGGGGAACGGTCCTTTGGGGCGGATGATGGTCGAGACCGATGCCGCCGGCAGTATTCGCGGAAAGCTGCAGAACCCGGTTGCGGGGCTGCCGCCACGGAATGATCGCTTCGATGTCGCGGGGGCAATAGGGCGTGCAGGGTTTCTGCATGTGATCAAGGATCTGGGGCTCAAGGAGCCCTATCGCAGCATGGTCCAACTGCAGACCAGTGAAGTCGGTGAAGACCTTGCCTGGTATCTGACACACTCCGAACAGGTTCCCTCCTGTGTAGCGGTGGGGGTCGAGCTGGATGAGCAGGGGGAGGTTGCGGCGGCCGGGGGATTCCTGGTCCAGGCACTGCCCCCCGGAGACCCCGAGCAACTTGTGGCGCTTGAGGAAGGCTTGAGCCGTCTGGAGCCGACCACCAGTCTGTTGCGGCAGGGGATTTCTCCAGCGCTGATCCTTAGCCGGGTTCTGGAAGGGCATCAATTTTCGGTGCAGCAGGAGACGGAACTGGTATTTAACTGTCCTTGCAGCCGTCGGCAGATCAGCGACATGCTGGCCGGTTTAGGCAATGCCGAAATCGACGCCATGATTCTCGAGCAGGCCGGTGCCGAGGTCGCTTGTGACTATTGTTGTGAAAACTACTCTTTCACCAAGGAGGAACGTGTCTCGCTGCGTAGTTGACTGGTTAATGCCTCTTTGTAATTGGTGCGCCATGGACTCGGAAAATAGACAAACGCTGTTTGAGAGTTTCTCTGCCGTCCTGTCGAGCTCAGGCGGGGGGGCAATTGTATACCTTTCGGGTCCACTTTTCCCTTTGGAATCCTTGTAAAATCAACAGTTAAACCGTTGTTATGGGCCGTGTTTATTGCATACAGTATACTGTATTTTTTCCTTGACATGTTGGAGCGATTATCCTAATTTTCGTGACGCTGTGGCGTAAACGTCGAGGGTCCATCTGTGTCTGATGGATCTCTATCTATTTTAAACTTTTGAAGGAGCGGGTTTTATGCTTGAGAGCTATCTGCCGATTCTCGTCCTGACCGGAATCGCTATTGCCTTTGCTGTCGGGGCGACTGTTGCATCGCATCTGGTCGGACCGAGGAAGTCGAGTGCGGTCAAACTGGCTCCTTATGAGTGCGGCATGCCGTTGCTCAGTTCGGCGCAGGATCGTTTTTCGATCAAGTTCTACATTATTGCGATGCTCTTTATCCTTTTCGATATTGAAGCAGTCTTCCTTTATCCTTGGGCGGTCATGTATAAGCGCTTGGGTATTTTTGGTTTCGTCGAGATGGGAGTTTTTATTATTATCCTCCTGGTCGGCTTCGTCTACGTTTGGAAAAAAGGAGCTCTGGAATGGGAATAGAGCAGCCGAAAACCCTGGGTAACGGTTTTGTAACCACGAGCCTGGACAAGTTGGTGAACTGGTCGCGGGCCAAGTCTCTGTGGCCGATGACCTTTGGTCTGGCTTGCTGCGCGATCGAGATGATGGCCGCTGGTGCCGCCCGTTTCGACCTTGATCGTATGGGGATCCTCTTCCGTGCTTCCCCGCGCCAGTCTGACGTTATCATTATCGCCGGTACGGTCACCAAGAAGATGCTGCCGGTCATCATGACCGTTTACGAGCAGATGCCCGAGCCGAAGTATGTTATCGCCATGGGTGCCTGTGCTTCTTCTGGCGGTGTCTTCGATACCTATAGTGTCGTTCAGGGGATTGATGAGGTGTTGCCGGTTGACGTTTATATTCCCGGTTGCCCGCCTCGCCCCGAGGGTCTTCTTTACGGGCTGATGAAGCTGCAAGAGAAGATCATGAATGAGCGCAACAGCTTCGGTGCCGCCATCGGCGTCGGCGAAGTCGTTAACGAGGCCTAGGGGCCCGTCAGCACGAGGACAGGACAA
>JAUXIR010000181.1 GCA_030620915.1 Geopsychrobacter sp.
CAGAACGTGTCAATGCTCCGATCTCCCGATCTCCCAGAATCAAGATAAGTAGCTTGGTCAGGCTGGAGATAATCAGTTTAGTTTTATCCGCCCAATGGGTTGCTCGCTCAACTATGTACATGTCGATTACTTTCGACAGTCGATAGCTACATACAGTTCTATTGTCCTGAGGAAATAGATCCATTAGCAGCTGTGAGACCTGATCATCCTTAAGGGTACCTGACCGCAACAGTGCAAAGGACATTTGAGTTTTCTGGCTCAAACCAGTTGCCACGATCCTCGCTGCTTGCAAATCTTTAGTACGGAGTGACTTCTTTAACTCTAGGTAGGGGATAACTGCACGTAAGTCCTTGGGTGTTTTGACTCGATAATAATACGTCCCGTTTCTCTTCTGTAGATTCAAAAGCAAAGCCCGATCCTCCGTATAAGGTACCAAATGGGGTACCAACAGTGGATCGGGCAAGTAACCTGCTAAGTAATTCAGTAGGTTATGTTAAATGGTGGAGCTGATGAGGATCGAACTCGTGACCTACGCGTTGCGAACGCGTCGCTCTCACTGCTGAGCTACAGCCCCTTGTCTTGTGTGTTGTCGTGAATCAAGCCGACCGTCGTGGCGCTGTCAATTGACTCTTTTGCCGGATCGTTGCTGAAGGCGAAGCGGAAGGGTGATGCTGAAAATGGCGCCATCTTGGTGGTTGGCGGCTTTGAGTTCGCCCTGGTGGTGTTCAATGATCCGGTGGCAGATCGACAGGCCGAGGCCGGTCCCCTGTTTGCGGGTGGTGAAGAAGGGGTTGAAGATGTTGCGCATCATCTCCGGTGGGATTCCTTCGCCGGTGTCTTGGATTTCAATCCGTACGGCTTCTTCTCCCCGCAGGTGGGCCTTTGTCATGCGCAGGGTCAACCGGCCTCCCTGCGGCATCGCCTGGCGCGCATTGGAGATCAGGTTGATCAGGACTTGATCGATCTGTTCGGCGTCACCCTGCAGCTCCGGCAAGTCGTCGGTTATTTCAGTTATCAGCTCGATGCCGGACTTGGTCAGCTTTTCCCCTTCGATCAGCAGGGCCTGCTCGAGGACCCGGTCGAGGCTGAAGGGACTTGGAATCAAGTCACTCTGACGGGCAAAGGAGAGGATTTTGTTGAGCATCTTCTCGAGTCGTTCGCTCTCCTTGTGAATGATGCTGGCGTATTGAAGTTCACTGCTCCCGGGCTGAAGTTTCTTGCATAGACGGCGGGCAAGGCCACCGACAGAGACGAGTGGATTGCGCAACTCATGGGCGACTGTGGCGGACATCTCGCCGATTGTTGCCATCTTTTCGCGTTGCAGGAGACGTTCTTGGGTCTCGCGTAGACTCAGGTGGGCTGATTCGATGCGGTGAACCAGTTGGACATTGTCGAGTGCGATGCCTGCCTGGGTGGCAAAGAGCTCCAGGAATCTCAGCCGTTGATCGGTGAGTTTTTCCTGGCTGCCAAAGTTGTCGACCTCGAGGACGCAGAGCACCCGTTGGCGGGCAATCAGCGGAATACAGGCATGATCACTGAGTCTTAATCGCCGCACAAGGTTATCGCTGGAATTAGGCGGACGGTTGATCAGGATGGCCTGTTGCTCCCGGACCACACGCGCCAGACAGCTATGGGAATCATCCAGGGGCAAACGTAACTGCATGACCTCGCGTGAAAACTTAGTTTGTTGCTGGGCGTTCATGGCTTCAGGCGCTATCAGGAGTTGCTGGTTTTCGGCCGGCAGGCCTTCGGGCAGCAGCAATCCGGCGGTTTCGCGGGTGACGCCAAGCATCCCCTGCAGACTGTTGCTGCGCTCGTTGACCATGAAGAGCATTGCGCGCTGAAAGGCGCCACCCTGGGGATGGACCAGCAGCGAAAGGATCAGGTGCATCAGGTCGTCGGTCGCCTGGGTGCTGTGCAGCAGTTGACTGATACGGTAGAGCAGCGAGATGTCCTGCAGGTTGCGCGCATCGGCCGCCGATACCCTGCGCAGGTGTTCGGTGGTCAACTGTTGCTCTATCGCCTGGGCGATTTGAAAGCTGCAGGTCAGCATCAGCTGCTGTTGTTCGAGGCGGAAAGGGGCACGCCCTTCTCCGCTGCCGCCGATGAAGCTGAGGGTGCCGAGATTGCGGCCATGAACGCGCAGTGGGATACAGTAGAGGCAAGGAGGAAGCCTGGCCTGGCTGTCCAGCGGAGTCACCAGCTGGCTGCGACCGCTGCGCAGAACTTTTTCGCTGGTCAACTGTTCCTGCTGGAGGAAATACGCCAGCTGGGCCTGGTCAGTCGTTTCGGCCCGCATGTAATGTGGCTTGAGGTTGTTCTCTTCATCAAGGACGGGGCGGAGGATAATGCCTACCGCCGAAGCATGTTCGTAGAGGACGGCAGGGATTATTGTGCAGAGGCTGGCGAGATCGGTTGCGGCGTTCAGCGATTGGCCGAGACGCGACAGCAGGGTCAGTTGAGCTATCCGGCGGGATGTTTGCTCCATGGACTGTCATCGCCTGGTATGCGGGCGAGGTTGATCGCCCCGGCCCTGAGAAAATTGATGGTAGGAGGACCCTTGGTCAGCCGATTTTCTCCTGCCGCTCCTGTTCGGTTTTGCAGTCGATACACAGGGTGGTGACGGGACGGGCGTGCAAACGCTCGGCGCCGATCTCTTCTTCGCAGCTTTCGCACTGACCGAAGGATTCATTTTCAATTCGTTCCAGGGCTTCACGAATCTTGTTGATCAGTTTTCGTTCCCGATCGCGGATGCGCAGCTCGAAATTACGATCAGATTCGAGGCTTGCCCGATCGGTCGGATCCGGGAAATTGATATTATCCTCGGTCATGTCAGAAACGGTCTTGCCGGCATCCTCCAGCAGTTCGTCCATCTGTGACTGCAACAGGGTGCGGAATTCTGCTAACTGTTTTTCATTCATAATTAATACCTCGCAAAACCGGTTTGGCAGTGATGACTTTCATGACCTGCACATTGGGTCAAAAGGTTCCCCCCAGTTGAGCATAGAGAATCAGCGACAGAACCACAACCGCCAGCCAGATCGAGAAAAGATCGTTGCTTTTTTGCGGCAGATTATCCGCCAGTCCTCTGGTTTCATCACTGATCACCGCTGCTGGCAGGCGCTCTTGCAATAGGGCGATCAGTCGGTCGAAGTGGTCGTAGTTGTTTGAAAATATCAAAAAATCTGCTTCGGTACTGATACTGACAAAGACACGTCGTCTGACCTTAACCGTATCGACCGAGGTGATCTCGCCAAAGGGTAATCTCTTGGTGCGAAACAGGCGACAGGCAACCACGCAATCTTCGCCGATGCCGATCTGGCGGCGCCAGCTTTCGACAAAGAGCCCCAGTACCGGGAGCATGATCGCCGCCAGGATCCAGATTTTGCCGCTGGTCTCCTGCTGAACGATGCATAGTAGCAACAGTGCAACCAACAACAGGCTGGTCAGGCCGAGGGCAAAAAGAAACTTTTTACGAATTTTAAACGTTACCATCGAGCAGCCCTTACCGTCAGGGGTCTGTCGGGAAGCTCCGACCGGTTCCTGAGCAGATCAGCAAAATCTAACAAAAACTTCTGGTAGTGCCAAGCAAAATCGCAAGCTCAGGCATCTTGAGGTCGGATGAAATCTCCGCTTTTGCCGCCACTTTTTTCCTGGAGGCGGATCGCGCCGATGACCATCAATTTGTCGACCGCCTTGCACATGTCGTAGATGGTCAATGCCGCGACCGAGACTGCCGTCAGCGCTTCCATCTCGATTCCGGTCTGACCGTTGACCTTGGCCGTTGCGGAAATTTCGACACAGCCTGTGTCGATAGACGGATTGAATCCCAGCTCGACGGAGGTCAGCGCCAGCGGGTGGCAGAGCGGAATCAGGTTTGAGGTCTGTTTGGCGGCCATGATCCCGGCAATGCGGGCAATGCCGAAGACATCCCCTTTTTCAATGTTACGATCCATGATCCGCTTGAGGGTGGCAGGTTGCATACGGATTTCTCCACAGGCCAATGCTCTGCGGCGGGTCGTTCTCTTGTTGCCGACGTCGACCATGATCGCCTTGCCTTCGGCATCGAAATGGGTCAATTTTTCACTCATTGAACAGTCTCCCTGTCTTAATTTTATGTGTATCAGTTGAAAACCAGATCCAATAGTTCGCTGGCGTGGCGGATGCCGACCAGTGTCATCCCTTTGGGAGGGCTGATGTTCTTGAGGCTGCCCTGCGGCAAGATGCAGCGATTGAAGCCGAGACGGGCAGCTTCCTTGATCCGCAGCTCGGGCTGAGAAACCGCACGCACCTCGCCGGTCAGGCCGACCTCGCCGAAAATGACGGTCTGTGGTTCAACCGCACGGTTGAGGTGACTGCTGGCCAGGGCCGCAATTGTGGCCAGGTCGAGGGCGGGTTCGTCCAGGCGCACGCCGCCGGCGACATTGACAAAGATATCCTGCCCGGCGAGTTGCAGCTCGACTTTCTTATCGAGGATTGCCACCAGCAGTGCCATCCGCTTGTGATCGATACCGATGGCGGTGCGCTGTGGGGTGCCGAAGCTGCTGCTCGAAACCAGCGCC
>JAUXIR010000264.1 GCA_030620915.1 Geopsychrobacter sp.
CTGATCATCGGCCTTGCGGGCCTTCGCCAGCTGGTCGCGCGACAGCTGCAACTCGATACCGAACTGCGTCCGGCCGTGGCGGTATTCTTCCTAGGCGTCGCCCTGACGGCGGCCGGGTCAGCTTTCTATCACCTGCAGCCGGAAAATGCCACACTAGTCTGGGACCGCCTGCCGATGACCCTGGCGTTTATGAGTCTGGTCGCCCTGGTGATCGGGGAATATATCAACATCGATTTCGGCCGGGTCCTGCTCTGGCCGCTGCTGGTTAGCGGGGTCGGTTCTGTCCTCTGGTGGGACTATACCGAGCAACTCGGCCAGGGCGACCTGCGCTTCTACGGCCTGGTGCAGTTCCTGCCTATGCTCCTGTTGCCACTGGTGATACTGCTCTATTCGCCGCGCTGGAGCCGCAGCACCGACTACTGGATTGTCGGTACATGGTACCTGCTTGCCAAACTCCTCGAGTTCTTTGATCGGACTGTGTTCGATTTCACTGGTTGGATTAGCGGCCACACCTTGAAGCATATGGCTGTGGCCATGGCGGCTTGGTGGCTGTTGAAGATGCTCAACAAGAGGGGCAGGCTAAAAGATCGGCACGCGGATCGCGGTTCGGGGTAAGAAAACTTATGTCTGGGGTATGCTCTTGATTAAACAAGTGCCTTGTACATCATAAAATGTCGCAAAATTGCGCCGGGATTTGGTGTGCCGGCAAGGCGTGATTTCAGTTCCATAGCCGTAGCTATGCAACTGAAGTCGCAACGCAGCTGGCGCGCCAAATAACCAGCAAGATACGTTAGTTTATGGTTTACATGGTACTAGGCACAACATGCAGTGAGTCAGTTTTTTCGGAGACCTGAGGACTACCATTCTTACATTGCAGGGTTAGCAATAAATTCACATTCCATCCAATCTGAACACTTCAAATAAATATAGTAGGACTTGTGAGAAGTGTGTGAGATGTCGCATGCTACGATGTCGTCCAGTTAGGTTGTTCAGAGGCCTTGCGATCACGCATAACCGGCGGTGGGGTGGCGCAATCGAGGAAGAGCACAGGGCGGTGATCGTCGGCCTGATGGAAGTGGATCAGCCTGGCGACCAGGTCTTTCCAGGTGCCGCGTTCACCGAGAATCAGCACATGACGGTCACCTTTCCCTAAAGCTTCCAGACGTTGGTTGAGAAGGCGAACTGCCGGGGTTTTGCCGGGAAAGGATTCGAATTCCGGCAGCAGTTGCCAGCCGATCAGGTTGGTGAGAATCTCGCGATTCTCGCGTTCGTCCTCCTGATGGCGAATCGCCCAGTTGCCGAGCTGCCGGGCAAGCTTGACACAGAGGTTGGCATGAATCTCCGGGTAGTCGACCAGTAGCGCTTCGAAGGCGTCCCGCTCGAGTGACAGGACCCGCGCAGGTTCACGGGCGATGACATCGGCGGTACGCATTTCCCCGGTCAGCAGTGCTCGCTCACCGAAGGTTTCTCCCTGGCCCAGTTCGGCCAGAATGTGCTGAACGCCGCTATCATCCTTGAGCGTGACCACTACCTTGCCGGACAAGAGGAAATAGAGCGCTTCTGTCGCTTCGCCCTGGTGCAGAATGACTTCGCCTGTCTCGTAATGTTGTCCCCAGAGATAGGCCCGTAATTCGTCGAGGCGCTGGTCGTCAATGCCGGCGAACAGCTGTACTTTGCGCAGTTCTTCCATAGTGCAGACCGGACTATGCGAACTATGTTTGCTGGCGAATCTCATGATGGAAAATCAGAGCAAGAAGGGTGCCTTTGACCAAGAGCTCGACAGGCCGCCAGGATGCCCTGCTCTGCGTTGCCTGAAGCATGGAATGGGTCAAAATGACGCTTGCGGCAGGACAAAATGATGCATAGCCGCGTACGTCTTAATCGATCTTGCCGGGAAACAAGAGAACTGCCTTGATCAGAGCTACGCATGGCGGTATGCTGTCCCTCAATCTATATTTATTGTTATGTTATCGGTGCCGGAGCACCGCATTATTCCGTGAGGCTGTTCTTCCCATGCCATATCCAACCGATCCTGGCCAGACCCTGCAAGAGGTCTTCGGCTACAGTGAATTTCGCCCGCAGCAGGAAGCGATTGTCGAGGCCCTGATCTCGGGCCAGGATGCTTTTGTGCTGATGCCGACCGGCGGCGGCAAGTCCCTCTGTTACCAGATCCCCGCCCTGCATCGGGATGGCGTTGCCATCGTCGTTTCGCCTTTGATTTCCTTGATGAAAGACCAGGTCGATGCTCTGGTTGCCAACGGTGTGCGTGCTGCCTTCTACAATTCCTCGCTCAAGGCCGAGGAGTCGCGTCAGGTGCTGGCCCAGCTGCATGCCGGTGAACTTGATCTGCTTTATGTGGCCCCGGAGCGTTTGCTCAGCGCGGGCTTTCTCGATCGACTCAAGAGTATGACAATCGCCCTCTTCGCCATCGATGAGGCGCACTGTGTTTCGCAGTGGGGGCATGATTTCCGTCCCGAATACGTCAAGCTCGGCCAGCTGCGAACGCACTTCCCCGAGGTGCCGATGGTTGGCTTGACCGCAACGGCTGATCCACAGACCCGTCAGGATGTATTGCAGCGACTCGGTCTGCAACAGGCACAATGCTTTGTCAGCGGTTTCGACCGACCGAATATTCGCTACACGGTGGTCGAGAAGAAAAAACCGTTTGACCAGTTGACGGGATTTCTCGCCGATCATCAGCAGGAAGCCGGCATCGTCTATGCCCTCTCGCGTAAGCGGGTTGAAGAGGTGGCCGATCGCCTTGCCGCGGCCGGTCACAAGGCGCGTGCCTACCATGCCGGGTTGGGCGACAAGGAACGCAAGCATGTGCAGGAGATGTTCCTGCGAGATGATATCCAGATTGTCGTGGCGACGGTCGCTTTCGGCATGGGGATCGATAAACCGAACGTGCGTTTTGTCGTTCATTACGACTTGCCGAAAAACATTGAGAGCTATTATCAGGAGACCGGCCGCTCGGGTCGTGACAGTCTGCCGGCTGAAGCTTTGCTGCTCTTCGGTTATGGTGATATCGCAATCAGCCGTGGTTTGATCGAGAAGGGCAATAACCCTGAACAAAAGCGTATCGAGTTACACAAACTGCAGGCGATGGTCGGTTTCGGTGAGGCGCAGACCTGTCGTCGTCGGGTGTTGCTCGGTTATTTCGGTGAACGGCGTGAGGAAGATTGTGGTAACTGTGACGTCTGTCTTAACCCGCCGGAAACCTACGACGCCACAGTCGATGCACAAAAAGCGCTCTCCTGTGTCTTTCGGGTCGGTCAGCGTTTCGGTGTCGGCCATGTGGTCGATGTGCTGCGTGGTGCTCAGACCCAGCGCATTCTCGACTTGAAGCACGACAAACTCTCCACTTACGGCATCGGTGCGGAGAAGGTGGCTGATGCCTGGAGCAGTCTGATCCGCCAGCTGATTCACCGTGGCTACCTGGTGCAGGATGTGGCCAGTTATTCGGTGTTGAAATTAACCGAAGCCGCCAGGCCGTTGCTGCGTGGTGAAGAATCGCTGGTGCTGGCCAAGCCGCGCATCCGGGTCAAAACTTTGCAGAAGAAAGGTCGTGCGCAGGTCGGTGATTTTGATTACGACGATGATCTCTTTGATGCCCTGCGCATTCGTC
>JAUXIR010000226.1 GCA_030620915.1 Geopsychrobacter sp.
ATCAAATAGTTGATCGCCTGCCCTTGCTGTGGCGGATTCAGTTTCAGGTCGCGTCCTTCCGAGAGGCGGATGCGGTAGGGGTCGATGTTGCCAAAATAGTATTCGCGTAGTTCTGCGACTTTCGGATCATCCAACTCCAGGTTCTGTTTGAGCATCGCCTTGCGCACATCGGCCGGATCGACGGCGACCCAACCGGTGCCCGGCAGATAGAACTCAGCCCAGCAGTGCTGCCAACCGGTGATATCGGTCTCATCTTCCCTGCCGAGACGCAGGCCGAGGATTTCGCGCGCCGGAACCCCGGCCGAACGGGCGAGGGCGACGTAGAGCGAACTGATGTCGGCGCATTTGCCGCCGGGTCGGCCCAGCAGTTGTGAGACATCTCCCAGGCCACAGCCACGGGTCTTCGGGTCGCGAAAGCTGTTGTCGACCGTCCAGTCATAGATGGCGCGCGCCTTGGTGAGGATGCTGTTTGCCCCGGCGGTAATCTCATCGGCCTGGGCCTTGACCGGGCCATCGACCGGCCCCATGCTGGTCGCGGCCAGATAGGGGGCGAAGGTCGCCGGATCGATTGCTGCTGTGGACTCCTGCAGATCTTTATTGCTCTGTTCTGTTCGTGCCGCGCGAAAACTCAGGGTCAGCTTTCTGGTCGTTGACTTATGGTTCCAGCGGGCAAAGAGCATCGGATTGCCAGTGTCGCGGTCGGTGTAGACGGCGGCTTCAGCAAAATCTCCCTGCCATGAAATCTGGTCGATCAATTGATGAGTGTCGGAAACCGGGTAGGGGAGCCAGAGCTTGACCTCTTGACCGGCCGCTTGTGCCGACAGGTCGAATTCCATTGTGACCTTCCCGGTTTGACTACTGGCCAGCGCAGGTATGGCGATCAGGCCGAACAGGGCGGATAGAATAATATTCTTCATCGATTTACTCCTATTATTGCGTGGGCGGCGAATTTACGCTGGATTTACCCCCCCTGTCCAATATAAAATATCGATAAATACACTAGCTGCTATAGGTTTAATCTATGAATATGCGTCATTTAGAGATTTTTTATCGGGTGATTGAAAATAGGGGATTCACCAAGGCTGCTCTGGCGATGCGGCTGACTCAACCGACCCTGAGTGCGGCCGTGCGTCAGCTTGAAGAAGAGTTGAGCGTGCAACTGCTTAACCGGCTTGGGCGTGAGGTTGTCCCAACCGAGGCGGGCCGCTTGTTGCACGACTACGCACGCAGAATCTTTGCGTTGCGCCAGGAGGCTCTCTCTGAGCTTCAGTCACTGCTTGCCGGAGAGCAGGGCGAGCTGCTTTTGGGTGGCAGTACCATTCCAGGCACCTATATCCTGCCGCAGCTGGTGGCAAGCTTTAGTCAGAAATATCCGCAGGTCAGGGTCAATCTATGCCTGGCGGCTACCGAGAGCATAGTTAATGACTTGCGTGAACAGCGACTTGAACTCGCACTGATTGGTGGCCTCATCAATGATAAGTGGTTTGAGACAACCCCTTGTTTCGGTGACGAACTGGTGATTATCGTTCCTGCCGGTCATATCTGGGCGGCACGCAAAACAATCACCGAACAGGAGTTGGTCGATGTGTCGTTACTGTTACGTGAGAGCGGGTCGGCCAGTCGCAGGGCGCTTGTGATGAGATTAAAAGAGCATGGCGTTGGCATCTCACCGGAAAAGCTGATCGCTGAGGTCGGCGGTAACGAAGCACTCAAACAGGGAGTGCTGGCCGGACTGGGTGTTGCGGTGATTTCAAAGATGACCGTTGCCGGAGAGGTGCAGCGTGGCGAACTGGTCGCCCTGCAATTAGCAGGTGGACCTCTGCGGCGTAGTTTTTACCTGCTTCAAGCCAAGGGGTTTAAGCTGTCGGTGGCTGCTGAACGGTTTAAGACTCTGGTGTTGGCCAGGGCGACAGACTCCGCAGCTGTCCGATCCCTTGTGTAGATAATCAATCCATTACAGAGGGGAGGAAAGGTCGTTGCAGAGATCGGCCGTCTTTATGAGTTGGAAACCCTTCAGGCCATAAGCAGAATGCTGACATTGCTTGGCGTTCATGCCGAGGGTGCAGTCTATTCCAATCCGAAGATGAGTCTGAAGGTGTCCCCTTTGATAGTGTGAGGAGTATAATTGAAGCAGGAACCCAGATGGCAGTAGATGCGAGACAGGAGAGAAAGGTGAAAAGAAATCTCCTTTTTAGGGTGCTTCTTTCGCTGACAATAGCATTGAGTCTGTTGGCCTGCAGCAGGCCGTACTCTTTAAGCAACCTTCCGGCGACAACGGTGGTCCCTTATCAGCTGCAACTCGAGTTTTCTTCCGCCTTGGATGATCTATATTACGTGCTTTCCGGCCCCATTGAAACCTATAGTCGGTTCCCGGTCAACGCACGATTGTCGGGCTTGCTCAGGGAGCAGACACTGCAGCAGTCATCCCTTGGGGCCTCCAGCCAGGTGATACTCAAGGTCCACATCGAGCAACTGAATACCGAGTTTGATGAGATTGGTCAGATCCGCCCAGAGGAGCCGGTGCTTGTGGCCATGGCAGGCTCGGTGTTTTTTGGCCGCGGCGGATCATTTTTAGCTGGCGATAAAGATCGGCGGGGTGACTTTTCCTTGCCCGAGGCAACCTATAAAACAGCCAGGATGGCCGTCTCCCTCCGACTGGAAAGAGCAGGAGAAGCGCTGGGAGATAAAAGGGTGGTAGTCGAACACACCGAGTCCCACTATTGGTACGACGAGGGCAGTATGTTTGTCGAAAAATACCGCTACAGCTACGAATCGGTCCTTAACGAAATTTATCGCAAGGTTCTCGCCGAAGTAGGGACCTTTGTCGAACAGACCCTGGGGGGGTGACTGGGTGCTATGGGTCGCAGCAGGGGGCCAAGGGGGGTGTCCCGGATTTTTCTAATTATCTGGAAAAATAGATCTGCTAGTCGGCCGAGGCAAAAAAACACCCCCGGTCCACCATGGAACCGGAGGTGCTTAACCAACTGTGATTGTCGAAACTATCAGTCGAGAAGATCGACAATCTGCGCCGCCATACCGACATATGTCGCCGGACTCATCTCCAGCAGACGCTGCTTGTCCTCGTCACTCAGGGCCAGACCCTCGACAAACCGGCGGATTGTTTCGCGATCGATCTTCTGGCCACGGGTCAACTCCTTCAATTTTTCATACGGCTTCTCGATCCCCGCCTTGCGCATCACCGTCTGAATCGGTTCGGCCATGACCTCCCAGGCGTTGTAGAGATCCGCGGCCAGATTCTGCTCGTTGAGCTTCAACTTGCCGAGGCCCTTGATGGTCGAATGGTAGGCGATCATGCTGTAACCGAAACAGACCCCCATATTGCGCAGCACGGTTGAATCGGTCAGGTCACGTTGCAGCCGAGAGATCGGCAGCTTGGCGGCGAGATGCCCGAACAGGGCGTTGGCCAGGCCACAGTTGCCTTCGGAGTTTTCGAAGTCGATGGGGTTGACCTTGTGCGGCATGGTCGAGGAACCGATCTCGCCCTTGACCGTCTTCTGGCCGAAATAGGCCATCGAGATGTAGGTCCAGAGATCGCGATTGAGATCGGTGAGGATGGTGTTCCAGCGCGCCATGGCGTCGAACAGCTCGGCCATGTAGTCGTGCGGCTCGATCTGGGTGGTGAACAGATTCTGCTGCAGCCCCAACTCCCCTTCGATCACGTTCTTGGCCAGAAGCGGCCAATCGACCTGCGGGTAGGCGGCGAGGTGGGCGTTGAAGTTGCCGACCGCGCCATTCAGCTTGCCGAGCAGTTCAACCTTGGCGATAGAGCTGCTCTGCTTCTGCAGGCGCGCGGCGAAGACCGCCAGCTCCTTGCCGATGGTGGTCGGCGAAGCGGTCTGGCCGTGGGTGCGGGCCAGCATCGAGACATCCTTGAACTCATTCGCCAAAGTTTTAAGGGTATCGATGATCTGCTCTTGCAGCGGCGACAGGGCGGCGGTGCCGTCCTTGAGCATCAGCGCATGAGACAG
>JAUXIR010000046.1 GCA_030620915.1 Geopsychrobacter sp.
AGATGATCCAGATAAAAAGTCGCATCCATATGCGGCCCCAGCACCTGATACCAGGCCGTAGAGAACTCCGTACCGCGCCTATCGGAAAAACCGAGGCTCGGCATCAGAAAACCAGATTCCCTCTCAGTCTTTATCGGGATCTTCACATAGGGCAAATAGAAGGAAGGAACATCCTTAACATAGACCAGCGCATGCTTGGCGGTCAGATAACGACCGATCGTCACATCGGTCAGGCTGGAACCGACTGACCAGGCCGGACGCTCACCGTCACACAGGGTGAAGCGGCCATCGTAGACACGGAAGTGATTCGGTCCGAGACGCTCAAGACGACGACCGGAAAGACGCAGGGATTTTTCCTGCCAATAGGCTTCTCCCTCTTCTACGACACCGGTGCCCTGCTGCAAATTGTAGGTAATTCGCTTCCCTGTCAGCACTTCACCAGGGCCGGTAAATCGTGCATCACCGACCGCTTCGACCTCACCGGTTTGTTGATTCCACCAGAGCAGATCGCTGGTCAACTGCAGTTGCCCCTGCGACAGCCGAACATTACCGAGCGCAAGATAACGCCCGCTGGCCTCATCGAAATTGAGCTCATCGGCCTCAAGGTCGACCGGAACGCCCGGATCGAGTTTAGGCCGCTCAGCTGCGGCAGACGGCTGAATCCAGAGGAGCAAAATCAGGCATAGATAAAGTGATCTGAGTCTCAAGCCGAAATCCCCGCTAATGCCAGACAGCGACTGCGCACTGCCGCTACCAGAAAAAGTGAGCCTGCAACCAGAATTTTCTGTCCCGGCCGGCGGACGTCAAGGGCCCGTTGCAGCGCTTTGTCGGCAGAAGCCAGCGCTTCCCCCACGACACCAGCCTCAGCAGATACCTGGAGCAGAAGATCGGCAGGCTTGGCATCCTCGGCATCGAGCGTAGTCGCAAAGACCCTTGCGGCATGGGGCAAGAGCGGCCCTAGAATACCCTGGGCATCCTTGTCGGACTTGAGCGCAACCACCCAGAGCAGATCAGCTAAATGCTGCTCGGAGAGATACTCGGCAAGGGCAACGGCCGCGTGGGGGTTGTGAGCGCCATCAAGCAGGATATCGCCACACCACTCCAGTCGTCCCGGCCAACGTAAAACCGCCAACGCCTGTTTCGTCATGGCTGAGTCGAGGGTTCCCAACAACAGCTCGGCCGCGGCAATCGCCAGTGAAATATTTTCACGCTGATAGCGACCGGCAAGGCCGGATTCAATCCGGGAAAAAGAGGCATGCAAACCCTTATAATTAAAGCGCTGCGGCGGCATATCCCAACTGAAATCGCGCTCGGCCAGAAAAAAGGAGGTCTTGTTTTCGTCGACCGACGACTGCAAAACCGCCAAGGCCTCCGGCTGCTGGCGCGCACTGATCACCGGCACCTCAGGCTTGATAATCCCGGCCTTCTCGCCGGCAATCAGAGTCAGGGTCTCACCAAGGTGCGCAGCGTGATCGAGGGCAATCGGGGTAATAATACTCAACTGAGGCGTGACGACATTGGTTGAGTCGAGTCGGCCACCCAGCCCGGTCTCTAAAATGACCCAATCGACTGCCTGCAGGGCAAAAATCCGTAGTGCCATCGCGGTGGTAAATTCGAAGAAGGTCGGAGCAAGATCCGCAACACAGGCGCGAATCGCCTCGGTCTGATTAACGACCTCGGCCTCGCTGATCGGCTGATTATCGATGCGAATTCGCTCGGTAAAGCTGTGCAGATGGGGGGAGGTGTCGAGGCCGGTCCGTAGTCCATGACTGCGCAGAATCTGCTCCAGAGCAGCAGCAGTCGAGCCCTTGCCGTTGGTCCCGGCGATATGGACAATCCGCAACCTGCGCTGCGGATTATCCAGACGATCAAGAAGCCTGTGCGTATTCTCAAGCCCGAGCTTTATGCCAAAATGCTGCAGGCCGTAGAGATACTCAAGGCTGGACGGATAGCCCATGCCGGATCAACTCTTGGTGAAAATGCGCAGAATTTGCGAAAGACGTTCCTTCATCTCGCTACGCGGCACAATCATGTCGACCATGCCACGCTCGAGCAGGAATTCTGAGCGCTGGAAGCCATCGGGCAGGGTCTGACGGATGGTCTGTTCGATGACCCGCGGCCCGGCGAAACCGATCAATGCGCGCGGCTCCGCCATATTGATATCTCCCAGCATGGCAAAACTGGCGGTCACCCCGCCGGTGGTCGGATCGGTCAGGATAGAGATAAAAGGGATACCGGCCGCCTTCAGCATGGCGAGTGCCGCGCTGGTTTTGGCCATCTGCATCAAGGAGAGAATACTCTCCTGCATCCGCGCGCCACCCGATGAACTGAAGATCATGACCGGCGCCTTGACCTCAAGCCCCTTTTCGATGGCACGGGTCAGCTTTTCACCGACGACCGATCCCATACTGCCGCCCATAAAGGAGAAATCGAAGACGCCGACAATCGTCGCCAAGCCATCAATGGTGCCACTGCCACAGATGACCGCATCACCGTCACCCGCCTTTTTGACCGCGTCACGAATCCGGTCCTTATACTTCTTGCTGTCTTTAAACTCCAAAAAATCGACCGAACGGATCTTGGCATCCATCTCGACGAAGGAGCCCTCATCCAGAATCAGCTCGATCCGTTCACGTGCACTGATCCGAAAATGATAATCGCACTTGGGGCAAACATTCAGATTACGCACAATCTCTTTGGCGTAGATGATCTCCTGGCAATTTTTACACTTTGTCCAGACCCCTTCCGGTATCTGGGTTTTCTTCTTTTCCACTGCCGAGACCGGCGCTTTTTTCCGCTTAAACCAAGCCATGAGTCAACCTCTCTTCCACTAAATCGTCTCTGGACTCTGCCAGAAAACAACGCGGATCTATGTCAGATCTCGTAGATTTCGCCACCATTAAGAACCGTCAAACACGGATGGGGCACTTGCGACAGTTCTGTGTGCAACTCGTCGAGATACTGCTGTTTCATATAAAATATGTACACCGGAACATCATCCCGGTCCAGTTTTGCCAATTGATTTTCGAGCATCCGCGGCGTCATGTGACCACTTCCGATGGCCAGACCCTCGAGTCGATTCGGAAACGAGGTCTCGATAAAGGCACCACGCAGCTTTGGGCATTCACGACCCAGTTTCCAGATCGCCTCGGTATCGCTGGTATCAGCAGAATAGAGAAACGCATTATTGTCATTTTCAAACAGATAACCGACCGTATAGACTGGGTGATTGATCTGCTCCCAGCTAACCTTCAGCCCGGCAATCATGACCGGCCCTTCATCGGGCAGCGGACAGTACTCCAAAACCGGATTCTCAGGGCTGGGGATCTGGGTGAAATCGGGCCAAACCCGGTTGTTGAGCAGGTGTTCCTGAACCATATCGAGCACCGACTGCGGTCCCCAGACCCGAATCGGCTGCTGCCGCATATCGAGCATATTGTCGGCCAGAAACGCCAGATCGACCATATGATCCAGATGGGCATGGGTCAACAAGACATCGTCGATACGCGCCTGATCCTCAAGGCTCAGGGCAAAGCTGACGGTTCCGGCATCAAGCAGCAGGCACTCATCGATCAACAGACAGCTGGCATGAAAAGCCGGGCGCGCGTGATCCGCTGCTACCGAGAACCTTGAGTTGCATCGATCTCCCTCTCCTCTACCGGTCTCAATCTGCGCCTAGCGGCAGCTGTCGAGTGCCTGACGCAGGTCGCTGACGAAGTCATGAACCCTCTGCTGCAGCTGCGTACTCTGACCATGCTCAGCGATAACCTTGACCAGCGCGCTGCCGACCACCACCGCATCGGCGTAACTGCCGACGCCGGCAGCATCCTCGGCGGTGGTTATGCCGAAACCGACCCCGACCGGGATCGGGCTCAGATTACGCACCTCGGTCACCGCCTGGCGGATCTCTTCGGGATCGAGCCGCCGGGAACCGGTCACACCGGTCATCGAGACATAGTAGAGATAACCACTCCCCAGTTCAGCCAGGTATTTCATCCGTTCCGGCGGAGTGGTCGGTGCCAGCAGGGTTATCATATCGATCCCTGCTTTTTGCAGTGACGGCAGAACCTCGTCGGACTCTTCGGGCGGCAGATCGACCAACAACAATCCATCGACCCCGCTGGCAGCGGCATCGAGCGCAAAGCGTTCCACCCCATAGCGGTAAACCGGATTGAAATAACCCATCAGCACAATCGGCACCTGGCAGTCTTTACGCACCTCGGCGACCAGCTGCAGCACCCCCGCAAGGTTGGTACCAGCGGCCAGGGCCCGCTCTGAAGACGCCTGGATCGTCGGCCCATCGGCCGAGGGGTCGGAAAAGGGAAAGCCCAGCTCGACCACATCGGCACCGGCAGCAGCCAGAGTGCGCACCAGTTCAACGCCGGTCGCGAGATCGGGATCCCCGGCCGTGATAAACGGGATCAAACCCGGACGTCCCTGCTCTTTTAGTTGCGCAAATACCTGATTGATACGACTCATCGAATTCCCTGAAGAATGAACGGTTCCGGCAATAAACCAAATTGGTCCGACAATTGGCAAGACCAATTGAAAATCAGCCTCCGCAGTCTAATCGACCGGACCGGCGGTTTCAATCCTTTTTTCCCGCAGCAAGTCGCTTCCCCTGCAGAGCGAGTCCGAGGGCTTCCAACAATTTCTGCTGATACTTGACAAAGGCTTCCTCACCGGTAAAACGAGCGAGAAAAGCCTGGGGTCCACGCACAAAATTCTGGATTGTCAGGCGACTCCCTGCTGCATCCCGTTCGAGGAGAAAGCGGGTTCCGGCACGGCTGCCGAGTACGCCTGGACCCTCCCAAACCAACTCGTTGGGTGAACTGACCAGCTTCAGCAGGGCCGAATCGTTGGTTGGCATCCCCTTCAGACGCAGGCGAATTTCGCTGCCGGCGATCAATGCGCCGACCAACCGGGCCTCTTCCATACCCGGCCACCAGTCGGGCCAGCCATCAACCTCAGCCAAGAGCTGCCAAACCTCTTCCTGAGGAAGAGGGAAACTGGCATGACTCTGAACTTCAAAATGGCTATCACCGGTCGTCAGCAACATCAGCGCGAAACAGAGACCGAGAACGACCAGCAGCACGGCAATCTTTTTTAACATTGGAATCCTGGCGAATCGCGCCAAAAGCAGCAAACAGTCAAATTCTAGGAGGCTGTCGGACTTTCCATGAACCGGCTGCAAATCCGTTTGTTTGGCCCTGATTTCAGCTCCTTTTTGCCCCATAGCTATGGCTATGAGCCTGCAAATGAGCCAAAATCAGATCTCAAACCACCGAATTTTCGCTTCGGTCCGTTAAGACCGACAGCCTCCTAGCGCTTCTTGGGTTGCCCGGACCGACCACCGGAACGGCGTCGGTTCGACTGCGGACGTCGTCCCGCACCCTCTCTCTTGCGTTCAGGCAAGGGGGGACGTCTCTTGCGTGCGACCCGCTTATATTCGAAACAGAAGTCTTCATCGATCGGCATCAGACTTGGAATTTTGTGACCGATATAATCCTCGATCTCCTCCAGTTGGAAGACGGTCTCCTCGTCGGCGAAACTGATGGCATGTCCGCTGGCCCCGGCCCGCGCGGTACGGCCGACCCGGTGCACGTAATCCTCGCGATCCTGGGGCAGATCGTAGTTGACGACATGGGTCACATTGTCGACATGGATGCCCCGTGAGGCGACATCGGTCGCGACCAGATAGAGGATCTCGCCCTGCTTGAACTGTTCGAGGATCCGCATCCGCTTCTTCTGCGGCACATCGCCGGAAAGAACCCCCGATGAAAAACCGTTCGCTTCGAGATGATCGCCAAGCCGTTCGCCTTCGGCCTTGGTGTTGACGAACAACAACATCCGTTCAACCTTCTCCTGCTCGCGCTTCAGCAGGCCATTAAGCAGAGCGAACTTCTCCTTGCGTGAGACGTGGTAGAGGATCTGCTCGACATTTTCGGCCGCCACCTGCTTCGGCGCGATGGAAACCTTCTCGGGGATATTCATGAATTCGTAGGCCAGCTCCATGACCTGCGGTGAGAGGGTCGCCGAAAAGAGCATGGTCTGGCGCTTTTCGAAGGAGGGAAGCTGGCGCAGGATATAGCGCAGATCCTTGATAAAGCCCATGTCGAACATACGGTCGGCCTCATCGATGACCAGCATCTCGACCCGGTGCATCGAGAAGACCCGCTGCTTGAAATAATCGATCAAACGCCCCGGAGTGGCGACGATAATATCAACCCCGTCCTGCAGGGCCTGGCGCTGCTTGTCGTAGTCCATGCCGCCGAAGATCGCCTGCACGCGCAGACCGGTATGGCGCCCCAGCAGCTCGGCATCGCTGGTGATCTGCACCACCAGTTCGCGGGTCGGGGCCATAATCAGCGCGCGCGGGTTTTTGCTGGTCTCATGCTTGCTGGCCAGCAGACGGGTAAACATCGAAATCAAAAAAGCGGCGGTCTTACCGGTGCCGGTCTGCGCCTGTGCGGCAACATCCTTGCCGCTGATCGCCAGCGGAATTGATTCTTCCTGGACCGGGGTCAGTTGTTCAAAGCCCGCCCCCTCGATCCCCTTGAGAACCTGGTCGGGCAGGTTAAATTCGCTAAATTTCATAAATGGGCCAAGGAGAAAGGTGAAAGGTGAAAGGTGAAAGGAGAAAGGATTGCGCAATGCAAAGACCTCTAATCCTTTTTACCCTTTTGTCTTTTTACCTTGTTCCTTGTTTTCCTTTCTTATAATTCTACGTCCATCGCCTCGGCGACGGTATGGATGTCTTTGTCTCCGCGACCGGAAAGGCAGACGACGATTATTTGATCGGGCGCCATGGTCGGCGCCAGTTTCAGGGTATGGGCGATGGCATGGGCGCTCTCAAGCGCGGGGATAATCCCCTCGACTCGGGTCAGACGCTGAAAGCCATCCAGAGCCTCCTGATCGGTGATCGAGACATACTCGGCGCGCTTGATATCATGCAGATGCGCATGTTCAGGACCGACCCCGGGATAGTCCAGGCCCGCCGAAATCGAATGGGCATGGTCGATCTGGCCATCGGCATCCTGCAACAGATAGGTCTTATTGCCGTGCAGCACCCCCTTGGCCCCGGCAGTAATCGAAGCCGCGTGCTTATCGGTATCGATTCCGAGGCCGGCAGCCTCAACCCCGACCAGACGGACACCCTTGTCTTTCACAAAGGGATAGAAGAGACCCATGGCGTTCGAGCCTCCACCGATACAGGCGAGGGCCACATCGGGCAGGCGGCCGACGGACTCGAGAATCTGCTGCCGTGATTCGGTACCGATCACCGACTGAAAATCACGCACCATCTCAGGATAGGGATGGGGTCCGGCCACCGTGCCGATGACATAGAAGGTATCACGCACGTTGGTGACCCAGTAGCGCATGGCGTCGTTCATCGCATCCTTCAGGGTCGCGGTGCCGCTGGTGACCACGTGGACCCGCGCGCCGAGCAGCTTCATGCGGAAGACATTGAGTGACTGGCGGCGGATATCCTCGGCACCCATGAAGACGTCGCACTCCATATTGAACAGGGCGGCGACGGTGGCGGTGGCAACCCCGTGCTGGCCGGCACCGGTCTCGGCGATCACCTTCTTCTTGCCCATCCGCCGCGCCAGCAGAATCTGACCGACGGTGTTGTTGACCTTGTGGGCACCGGTGTGGTTGAGATCTTCACGCTTCAGATAGATCTGCGCGCCACCCAGCTCTTCACTTAAATGCTGAGCGTGATAGAGCGGACTGGGACGACCGACATACTGACGCAGATAATAATCGAACTCAGCCTTGAACTCAGGATCCTTGCGCGCTTCGGCATAGGCCTCTTCCAGTTCAAGCAGAGCCGGCATCAGGGTTTCGGCGACATAACGTCCGCCAAAATCACCGAAATGTCCACGTTGATCGGGTTGCTGGTAACTCATACACTCCTCACCTGACGGATAAACTCCGCCACCTTGATCAGATCTTTCTTCCCCGGCGATAGCTCGACCCCACTGGAGACATCCACCGCATAGGGACGAACCTGGCGGATCGCATCCGCAACATTCTCCGGATTGAGCCCCCCGGCCAGAATCACCGGCTGACGACTGGCATAATCCTTGAGCAGCGACCAGTCAAAGGGCTCGCCACTGCCGCCATAGACCCGATCCGACCAGGCATCCAGCAACAGACCGGAGACCTCATAGTCGGCCGCTTTTTCGAGGCTTGCGCCATCCTTGATCCGCAGCGCCTTGAGCACCCGGCAACCGGGGAAGAGACAATCCTGCGGCGACTCATCACCATGCAGCTGAATGACATCGAGACCGCAGCTCAGCATGGTTGACTCTATCCTAGCACGCTCGGCGTTGACGAACAGGCCCACCGTCGTTACAAATGGTGGCAGTCTGTGGATGATTGAGGCCGCCTGCTCGGGCGAAACCGCACGCGGACTCTTGGCATAGAAGACGAAACCGAGG
>JAUXIR010000037.1 GCA_030620915.1 Geopsychrobacter sp.
TGCGGATCGCCAGACGATCGACCGGCGGCGTTTCGATGACCGACAGGTCGCGCATCCCGGCCATACTCATGTGCAGGGTGCGGGGGATCGGCGTCGCAGTCAGGGTCAGGGTGTCGACCTCGGCGCGCAGGCTCTTCAGCTTCTCCTTGTGGCTGACCCCGAAACGCTGCTCCTCGTCAATCACCAGCAGGCCAAGATCCTTGAAGCGGATATCGCGCTGCAGCAGGCGATGGGTGCCGATGACGATATCGACCCGTCCGCTGGCCATCCCCGCGAGCACCTTTCGCACCTCGGCCGGGGTGCGAAAGCGCGAGATCATCTCGACCTGCACCGGGAAATCCTTGAGGCGGCCGCAGAAACTTTTCCAGTGTTGCTGGGCGAGCACCGTGGTCGGCACCAGCACCGCGACCTGTTTGCCGTCGAGGACCGCCTTGGCCGCTGCGCGCAGGGCAACCTCGGTCTTGCCATAGCCGACATCGCCGCACACCAGCCGGTCCATCGGCTTCGGTGAGCACATATCGTTCAGGGTATCGCTGATTGCCGCGGCCTGATCGCCGGTCTCCTCGTAGGGGAAGGTCGCCTCGAATTCGCGAAAGAGTCGATCGGGCGGGCTGAAGGCAAAGCCCTCGCAGAGCTCACGGCGGGCGTAGATCTCAAGGAGCTGGCGGGCCAGTTCCTCAATCGCGGCGCGGGCCTTGAGACGCGCCTTCTCCCAGCTCTGTCCACCCATCTTATCGAGGCGCGGTTGGGCGCCTTCGCCGCCGATATACTTCTGGATCTTTTCGATCCGTTCGATCGGCAGATAGAGCTTGTCGGCCCCGGCATATTCGAGGTGGAGATAGTCCCCCTCGCTCCCGCCGGTGACCAGATGGATCAGCCCCAGGTAGCGACCGACGCCATGATCGGTGTGAACGATGAAATCATTGTCACGCAGGTCGGCCAGACTGGAGAAGAGCTTGAGGGCCGACTTGCGGTTCTTCTTGCGGTGATGGCTGCGCTGACCGAAGATCTCTTCTTCGGTGATGATGGCCAGATGGTCATAAGGCATGCGGAAGCCGGCCGAGAGATCCCCGACCTGCAGTTGTGGTATTCCGGCGGGCAATTTATCGAGTGAGGATTGTTCGCGCAGCGGCAGTTCCCAGCCGTTTTCGCGTAGCAGCTCTTGGAGCCGTTGCGCTTGACCCGGCTGACGACAGACCAGCAGCACCCGCCAATCCTCTTCGCTCCAGCTCTCAAGGCGCTTAAGCAGCGGGGTCAGTCCGTCCTGTCCCGGGGCCAGGCTGGCGCGCAGCTCACCGTTGCCGCTGCTGTCGAAATGGTAGCTCTGACGCTGATCGTCGAGTTGGAAAACCCGCAGTCGACTCAGGTCGATGCGCCGGTAGCGAGCAAAGGCGGTTTCGAGTTCAGCGGTCTCGAGATAAAGGTCCTGACGCCGGGCATGGGGGAGTCGATTGTCGAGCTGACGCTTCTCCCCGCCACGGATCTCGCTGCCAAAGAGGTCAATCTCCTGCTCGATCGCCGGTGGATCGTTAAGGATCAGGTCTGCCTCGGGGAGATAGTCGAAGAGGGTTTCGAGTGCGGAATAGTTAAACGGCAACAGAAAGGCGCGCCCGGGAGCGAGAATCCCTTCCCTTAGCTCCTCGCTGATCCCTTCGCGCAGATTCCGCGGCAGTTCCAGTTCATCGCAGCGCTCCTTCAGTTTCCGCAACAGGCATTCGAGGTGGCCGCCACTGAGGCAGAGCTCCCGCGAGGGGATCAGGCGTAATTGTTTGAGTTCACCCGGCTGAGAGCGCTGGCTGCCGGGATCAAAGCGGCGCATCCGCTCGATGAAGTCGCCGTAGAAATCGAGACGCACCGGCTGCTGTGCATCGGCAGGGTAGATGTCGATGATGTCACCACGCACCGCGAATGAGCCGCGATCCTCCACCAGCGGTACGGCCTGATAGCCGAGGTTATTGAGTTGCAGCAGCAACTCTGCGCGCGGATATTCTTCTTCCTGCTCGAGAACCAGGGAGAGTCCCGCCAGGATCGGCCGGGGGATAACCCGCTGCATCAGTGCGCGCAGCGGCACGACCAACGCATCGATCTCCCCCTTGAGCAGGCGAACCAGGGCATCGAGGCGATTGGCTTCAATCTCAGGATGGGGAGTCAGTGGGTCGTAGGGACCGAGTTCCCAGTGGGGAAAGATGCCGACACGCTGCGGACGTGAGGCAAAAAACTGCAGGTCGCCAAAGAGACGCTGGGCCTCTTTCTGGCTGGAGCAGACAATGAATAACGGACGGGAATTACGCCCGAGGCTGCGGGCAAGCAGGGCAGCATCACTCGAACCGGTCAGTCCCAGAATTTCGAGGTGGCGGTTCTTGTCGGCAAAACCGTCGAGCAGGCTTTGCGAGGTTGCATAGTTGATGTGCTGAGAGAGGTCCTGATCCATGGTCTTGATCTGAATCCGTGAGGGGTGAGGCGAAAGGGGTGAGGAGCTAAACCTCCCCCACTCAATGTCGGGGACAGCTTAATCTTCAGCCCTTGGTTTCGCTAAACTTACGGACGGCGCCCCTTAAACGATCGATCTCCTGGGTCTAAGGGACGACGATTGTCAGTCGCGTGGGACGGCGAGCATGCGGTCGAGGGTGAGCCTGGCCTTCTCCGCGGTCAGTGGATCGACGGTGACTCTCGGCCCCATGGTCTCAAGGCACTCAAGCAGATCCTCGAGCGAGGTCAGCTTCATGTTCGGGCAGATCAGGCCATCGCTCGGCAGGATGAAGGTTTTGCCGGGATTTTCCTTGCGCAGGCGGTAGAGAATCCCCATCTCGGTGCCGACGATGAAGGTCTTGGCGCTACTCTGTGCGGCGTATTCGTACATACCGCTGGTCGAACAGATGTGGTCGGCCAGTTCAAGGATCTCAGGAGCACATTCGGGGTGGGCCATGAAGATCGCAGCGGGATGGGCGGCGCGGGCCTGTTCGATCTGGGTGGTGCTCAACCGCTCGTGGGTCGGGCAAAAGCCCTCCCAGATATGACAGGTCTTATCGACCTGGTCGGCGATGTAGCGTCCGAGGTTACGGTCAGGCACCAGCAGAACCTCGTCGCTCTCGAGGGAGCGTACCACGTTGACCGCGTTGGAGCTGGTACAGCAGATGTCGCTTTCGGCTTTGACCGCTGCACTTGAATTGACGTAGGTGACGACCGTCGCCTTCGGGTGCCGGTGCTTCATTTCGCGCAGCCCTTCGGCGGTCACCATGTCGGCCATCGGGCAGCCGGCGTCATGACGCGGCAACAACACGGTCTTCTGTGGGGCGAGCAGGGCAGCGCTTTCGGCCATGAAGTGCACCCCGCAGAAGACGATCACCTCTTTGTCGGTGCGGGCCGCCTCCATCGACAGCGCGAGGGAGTCGCCGGTAATATGGGCGATCTCCTGGATCTCATCGCGTTGGTAATTATGGGCCATCAGCAGGGCGTTATGTTCCTCGGCCAGCTGAAGAATTCGAGCCTTGATCTGATCCTGATTCATTTGAACTATTTCCCTAACGTTTTCAGTATACGGTACCGGTGGCGAATGCTAGATCAAACCCCCTGATAAGTCAATCTTTTCACCCCCTGCATCCGCTTGACAGGGGGCCAGGCAACCCGCTATTCTCGCCCAGTTCAGGCACACATCTGGTGGTGTCTGAATCTCATTTTCATACTTGATATTGAAAGGATTCCCATGTTTGGAATCGGCATGACCGAACTGCTGCTGATCGGTGCCCTGGCACTGATGGTCCTCGGTCCGAAAAAACTCCCCGAACTGGCGCGTGCCCTTGGCAAGGGCTTTGCCGAGTTCAAGCGCGCCACGGATGAATTCAAGTACACCCTGCAGGAAGAGACACGGATCACCGAGACCAAGGATCGCCTGCTCAAAGAAGGGAAGCTGACCCCGCCAGGGGCTGAGCGTTCCTTCAATCCCTATGTTGATGGTGAGATCGATCCCGACAGCGACGCGAGTGTCGCCAACAAGGCCTCAGTCAACATGACCGAGACTGCCGAAGCGGACAAGGCGCAAGATCCGCAGGAGAAGGCGGATGTTTAGCGAAATGCCGCTGACCTCGCATCTCGAAGAGTTGCGCAAACGCTTGATGATCGCTTCGATCTCCTGGCTGGTGGCATTTCTGGGCTGCTATGCGGTGGCCGAAAAGCTGTTCAAGCTGCTCTCTGAACCGGTGCAACAGGCTCTCCCCGAGGGGAGTTCGCTGGTTTTTATTCAGGCGACCGAACCCTTCTTCACCTACATCAAGGTTGCGGCGGTGGCCGGCGTTCTGATCGCGCTGCCGGTGATCATGTGGCAGATCTGGGGCTTCATCGCACCCGCCCTCTACAAGAATGAAAAGATTTTCGCCGTCCCCTTTGTGATGGCCAGCTGTCTCTGTTTCGGGCTCGGCACCTACTTTGGATTCACCTTTGTCTTCCCGACAATTTTTACCTTTCTGATTAAGTTCGGCACCGGTGGCGGCGAGATCAACGCCATGCTGTCGATGGGCTCCTATCTGACCCTGTCGACCCGTTTGCTGTTTGCCTTCGGCATGGTCTTCGAACTGCCGATCATCATCTTCTTCCTCGCACGGATGGGGGTCGTCGACCACAAGTGGCTGGCCAAAAAGCGTAAAATCGCCCTGCTGCTGGCCTTTGTGCTCGGGGCCGTGCTGACCCCGCCCGATATCATCTCGCAGGCCTCGATCGCCATCCCCTTCATCGTGCTGTACGAGGTCGGGATCATCGTTGCGCGGCTGTTCGGCAAGAAAAAAGTTGAAGCAGAACCCGAGCTCGACGACGAAAACGACTGATCCCTTCCGGTCTTAACGAATGTGCCATCTTGTCCAGGCCTGCGGACAAGATGGCACTTTTTGACTCTGCAGCAATCTGCAGCCATTTCTAACCGTTTGAAATTCAAAAATAATTTTATCCAGGCACCATTTTCTGACAGCGGCACCCTTATTGCTCCTCTGCGCCTTCCGTGGGAGGAAGAGATGAGCATGCTTGATGATTTTAAACGGGCCGAACTGCTCCAGGGAATCGACGCGGGAGTCCTGCGTCTGGCCTTGAGCCTGATGCACGAATGTCGTTTTGTCGCCGGCGAAACGATCATCCACCAGGGGGATCATGCCGAATCGGTCTTCCTGCTCTTTGAGGGCCGGGTTGAGGTTATCCAGGCCTGTGCCGGGGGGAATCAGCATCAGATCGCCGACTTTGTCGACGGTGCCCTCTTTGGTGAACGGGCACTGTTGACCGGAGAAGACCGCACGGCCGCCGTTGTCGCCAGAACTGCGGTACGGGTCGCCGAGATCAGTCGTAACAATTTCAGTCGCTTACTCCGCCTGCACCCGCAGATCTACCACAACCTCTGTCGTATCCTCGCCCATCGGCTCGGCAACTGGAGCCTGCGCCATCAACGCGAAGAGCGTGAGAATCGTGAGCTCCTGAACAACCTGATCGGTTGGCAGATCCTGCCTGAATTCGATAGTTTTCCGGGTATTTCCAGTTGGGCGAAAGATCTCAATCTGCGCCTGAAACAACTCTCAAGCAGCCAGCATAATGTGCTGATCCTTGGCGAACGCGGCACATGGAAGGAGTTGGCGGCGCGCCTGCTCCACTTTCACTGCGGTGACCACGGACGTCCGATTCTCTATCTCGACTGCGCCGATCCCCCGCCGGTGCTGCGTCAACAGGACGGCCAACGCAGCCATACCCAGGATGAACTGCTGATGGCGATCGCGCAGGAATCGGCGCTCTTCGGCCATAAGCCTGACAGCACGGTCTACACCAGCGGTACCCGGCGGGGATTTTTGGAGCTGGCGGCCGGCGGGGAGCTGATCCTCGAAAATATCGAATTCCTGGCCGGCGGGGTCCAGCGGCGCCTGGCGGAATATCTGCATCATTTCCACTTCTCCCGCTGCGGAGAGAGCGAACAACGGCATAGCCGGGTCCGGATTATTGCCACCAGCGACGAAGATATCCTGCAACTGGCGCAGGCCGGTGATTTCAACCGCGAACTCAGCGTCAGCCTCAAGCAGGAGACGATTGAATTGCTGCCGTTGCGCCGGCGGGCCAAGGATATCCCGGTTATTGCCAAGCGCCTGATGCTGCATCTGAATCAGAAACACCACAAGAAACTGCGCGGTTTCAGCCAGGAGGCGATCAATCTGCTGGTTGCCTACGACTGGCCACTGAACGGTCAGGAGTTGCAGCAGGTCATCGATCGTGCCGTCGCTGTCGCGACCGGACCGCGCCTGCTGGCCGAACATATCTTTCTGAATATCTCGACCGCCCCAAGTGAGGGTCGCTGCAACCTGCTGCAACTACCACTGTTCCAACGCCTGTTTAGACTACAGGCCTTCCCCGCAGTGTTGCGTTGGCTGACGATACCGCTCTTGCTGTTGATTGTGGCAGGCTGCCTTAGCGGGACGGGATTGTCGACACCCGCCAACACCCTGGTTTGGGCCCTCTGGTGGCCGGCGTTGCTGGTTTCAGTCTTGCTCGGAGCGCGGAGTTGGTGTAGCTACTGCCCGCTGTCCGGCATCGCGCTGCTGCTCGAGAAACTGCCGCTCAAGAAACGGCAGGAGCCGCGCTGGCTGCGTCAACAGGGAGCATGGCTGGGGCTGGGATCGCTGTTGGCCATTCTGCTGATTGAGCGTTTTTTCGATCTCTTCCATCGTCCCTTTGCGACCGGCCTGCTGTTGGCGGTGTTACTCGCACTAACCCTGCTGTTCGGTCTGATCTTCGGCGTGCGTAGCTGGTGCCGACAGCTCTGTCCACTGGGTCGGATGATCGGTTTCTGCTCGCGCACCTCATTGCTTGAATTGCGCAGCAACAATAAGATCTGCCACAGCCAGTGTCGCGTCGATGATTGTATCCGGGTCAAGGAATGCCCGATGGGCCTTCACCCGACGGCTGCCGGCTCTACCGACGATTGTATCCTCTGTGGGACCTGTATCCGTCAGTGTCCGCACGATTCGATCTGCCTGAACCTGCGCTACCCCTGGCTGGGGCTGACTGAGCGTCCCGAAGCCAGCTGGGGGATGGCACTCTTTGCCCCGGCCGTTCTGGCCGTCCTGCTGTGGCAAGCCTTGCCAGAGACCATGCGATGGGGACTCTGGTTGCTGCCGATCTATCTGATCGGCTCGATTCTTACGCCTCCGGGGCGGCTTGTGAGTTGGAGTCCCCGATTAAAATCGACCGGGATCGCTTGTTTGCCGCTGGCGGTGGCGGCGCTCTTTGCGCTCTTCTTTCGCCAGAGTCTGGATCAGGGCCCAAGACTGTTGCAGCCCCTATTCGACCTGTTGAGTCCCCGGGGAAAATCAGCGCCGGTCGATCTGCGGATTCTCGGCACAATCCCGCTGATGATCTCGCTGGGTGCGGCCTATGTCTCATGGCAGATTTTTCGGTTGCAGGGCGACAAACTTTCGAGCATTTCGCACAAGATCGTTGCGGCCGGCATCCTGTTACTTTTGCTACTGGCACCGCTGCTTGGACATTGAGGTATCACCTCTGTTCAGCTTCATGCTAACCTTGCGCCCATGAATCTTGAAGACTACGGCTGGAGTGACACATTTGCCCGAAAGTTTATCCCCTATGCTCAACAGGGGTTGCTGCCGGCACGGGTTATTCGCGGCGAAAAAAACTATTTCCGGGTGATCTGCAAAGAGGGTGAACTGACGGTCCGTTTTGCCGGAAAGATGCGCCATCGGGCCGAAGGTCGCCAGGACCTCCCCGTAGTTGGCGATTGGGTGGCGGTTGAACCTCAACCTGAACAGGGCCGCGGGGTGATTCACGCCATCCTCGAGCGGTTCTCCTCTTTCGCCCGCAATCTGCCTGGTCGACGCAAGGGCCGCGGCCGCGAGCGGATCGAGCAGCAGGTGATTGCCGCCAATGTCGAACGGATATTCATTGTCTGTGGGCTGGATCAGGATTTCAACCTGCGCCGGATCGAACGCTATCTGACCCTGGTGACCGCCGGCGGGGCTGAGGCCGTGGTGGTGTTGAACAAGGCCGACCTCAGCAGCGAGTCCGACAGCCAGCTACAACAGGTCATCGCTATCGCCGGCAAGGCCCCGGTCGAGCGGATAAGTGCCAAAAACCGGGCGCAGGTTGACCGGCTCAGGGTCTATTCGCGGCCCGGGGAGACCCTGGCCTTTCTCGGTTCCTCCGGGGTCGGCAAATCGACAATCATCAATGCCCTGCTCGATGAAGAGCGCCAGAAGGTCGCCCCGGTCAGCACCGCCGTCGGCAAGGGGCGGCATACCACGACCCACCGCGAACTCTTTCTGTTGCGCGGTGGCGGGGTACTGATGGACAATCCAGGGATGCGCGAACTGCACCTCTGGGGGGAAGAAGAGGATCTCGCCGAGTCCTTCGCCGATATCGAAGAGTTGGCCCTGAAGTGTCGCTTCTCCGATTGCGGCCATCGGAGCGAACCGGGCTGTGCGGTTCGAACTGCCATGGACTCCCGGCAGTTCGACGAGCAACGCCTCGACAGCTATCTGCGCCTTAAAGAGGAGCTCTCCCACCTGCAGCGCCGCCGATAGTCTCGACCCCTTTTTTTTAGAAAAACCTTCGTCAGACGTTGACCGATTAGTATTGCTGGCCTAGGCTTAGGAAGGGAAGAGTCTAGCTCACCGGGATTCTCGGTGAATCAACGAGCAGATGAGGGTCCGCCGATGAAACCAAAAAGCCTTGCACTGATGTTGCTGGTTGTTTTGCTGGTCCTATTCGCCGGCGGGATCTTCTACGATGAGATTGACGAATTCTTCCACCCCCCGCAAAAAATAACTATCCAGAGACCAGCCGAAGAAACCAAGCTCCCTGAAGACCAAGCGGTTCGCCCGGAGCGGATGCCGATGCCGCCGCGCCATCCGGTTGCCCCCCCTAAAACCGCAGCGCTCGAAACCGGACCACTGCCGACCGAGCTGCCCTTGCCCGCGACCCTTGATCAGGCCGATGCCTACCTGGAGGAGCGCCTGCAACAACTGATTGCCGATCGGGACCTGCTGGTGCTGGTCAACCTGAACTACTTTATCCAAAAGCTGGTCCTCTTCATCGATCATCTGCCGGAGAAGAGTATCCCCCGTCTGCATCTGCCGCTCACTCCGCCTAAACCCGGTTTTGTTACCCTCGCCAGCGGTGAGCAACAGCTCATCGGTAA
>JAUXIR010000331.1 GCA_030620915.1 Geopsychrobacter sp.
ATAGCCAGAGATGCTTTTTCTGATTTTCTTCATCCCGATCGGCATGATTACCGGTTACCTGACCTTTATCTGCGCGCGACAGAAATATCTCGGAGCGGCCCTGCTGATGGGAGCCGCGACCGCTGCCTGTCTGATTATTTCGCTGTTGATCGTCGCCGCCGGGCTGTTTGTCATCAAAGCGACCTGAGCCCCTTGTTTTGGTGGGACGATTCTGCTAAAAAGGTCCATTCGAAACTGGATTAAAAACAGGAGTGGAAAACATGGGATTGATGACCGGTAAGCGTGGAATTATTGTCGGCCTCGCTAACAACAAGAGTATTGCATGGGGGATTGCTCAGCAATTGCACGAAGCTGGTGCTGAAATCGCCTATACCTACCTGAACGAAGCCCTTGAAAAACGGGTACGTCCCTTGGCGACCAGCCTCGGAGCCAAGATTATCCTCCCCTGCGACGTTCAGGACGAGGCACAACAAACCGCGGTATTTGCCGAGCTTGAAAAACAGTGGGGCAAGATCGATTTTGTTGTGCATGCGGTTGCCTTTGCCAACCGTGAGGATCTGAAGAACCCCTTCTCACAGACCAGCCGTGAAGGTTTTCAGCTGGCGCTCGACGTCAGTGCCTACTCGCTGGTTTCGATGACCCGCGCGGCGCTGCCGATCATGAACGAGGGGGGCAGCATCGTCACCATGTCCTATCTTGGTGCCATGCGTGCCATCCCCGGTTATAACATCATGGGCGTTGCCAAGGCGGCGCTTGAGGCTTCGGTTCGCTATCTGGCGGCTGAACTCGGTCCTCAGAAGATCCGCGTTAATGCTATTTCTGCCGGTCCGATCAAGACCCTGGCGGCTTCGGGAGTCGGCAACTTCAATGAAAAACTGCGGGTGATGGAAGCACGTTCTCCTCTCAAGCGCACGATTACTCAAGAGGAAGTTGGTAAGGCGTCAGTCTACCTGCTCTCCGATCTTGCCAGTGGCGTTACCGGTGAAATTCACTATGTCGATGGCGGATTCAGCATCGCTGAAGGCTGATGGCGGCGCCAAAAGTCCGACCTACGGTGTTGCAGTGCTTTTTCAGACCCTCGACATACCTGATGTATGCCTTCGGTCCTGAAAAATCACTACGCCTTGCAGGACGAATTTTTTGCTTAGCCATCTCGTCCGTTCCAAGTTTTTATTTTAATACAGGTCCCGCAAGGGGCCTGTGTCGTTTGTAGGATGCAATGATCAACGGCAAAATCAGCGGCCTTAAGCCGAGTGACATCAAGGCTCTCGAACGGATCTACCGTCGACGGATTCCGACCGACGTCTAGATCAGCGGAGAGTTTGCGCGTAATCTGACCGAGCAGTCGGCCCGGATCGGTCGCCAGATCGGCCTGATTATCAATCGGGCCGGCGAAGTGCTGCATGTCATTGTTGGGGATGACCGTGAAATCCTCATTCCTGACCTCTCCAGTTACGGCCTGGGGCGCAGCGGCCTGCGTGGTCTGCGTTGTGTCCATACCCACCTTAAGCAAGAACCCCTCTCGCGGGATGACCTGACCGACCTCGAACTGCTGCGCCTCGATGCCATGGTTGCGATTGGGGTTGGCGAGCATGGCCTGCCGGGGCGCGTCGAATACGCGCATCTTCTGCCGACGCGTGACAAGGCCCAGATTGAGCGAGTCGTAATCGATGACTTTTATCGTCTCGAACTCGATTTTAAGACCTTTATTCAATCGTTGGATGCCGAGATGGAGCGGCTGTCCGGCGAAACTGTCGACCTGGAAGACGGCCGTGAGCGCGCATTGCTGATCTGTGTCGGACACAGTTCCAAGCGGGAGATGGAAGATTCCCTGGCTGAATTAAAAGAACTTGCCAAGACCGCCAACCTGCAGGTGGTCGATCAGATCATGCAGCGTCCGCGTAAGATGCATCCGCGCTATCTGGTCGGTGAGGGCAAGTTGCGTGAGATTGTTATCAACGCCCTGCAGCAACGTGTGACGCTGCTGGTATTCGACCGGGATCTGACCCCCAATCAGGTGCGCGCAATCAGTGAAGTCACCGAGGTCAAGGTTATCGACCGCACCCAGTTGATCCTCGACATCTTTGCCCGCCGCGCACAGTCGCGTGATGGCAAGGTTCAGGTTGAGCTGGCGCAGCTTAAATATATCCTGCCACGCCTCTCGGGGAAGGGCACGGCGATGTCGCGTCTGATGGGTGGTATCGGCGGACGTGGCCCGGGTGAGACCAAACTGGAGATCGACCGTCGGCGCACCCGTGATCGCATTCGCCGCCTGGAGAAAGAGCTTGAAGCACTCGGGCGAGGCCGGCAGCAGCGGCGTCAGAAACGGGTGCGTGCCGGGATCCCGATTATCTCGATAGTCGGCTATACCAATGCCGGAAAATCAACCCTGTTGAATGCCCTGACTCAGAGCGAGGTGCTGACCGAGGATCTGCTTTTTGCCACCCTGGATACCGCGACGCGTCGTCTGCGCTTTCCCCTCGATCGCGAGGTGATCATCACCGATACCGTCGGTTTTATCCGCGATCTTCCCCCCAGCCTGGTCGGCGCCGTTCGTGCCACCCTTGTGGAGTTGGAGGACGCCGACCTCCTGCTGCACCTGGTCGATCTGTCGAATCCACGCTTTGAGGATCAGATTGCGGCGGTTGACAAGATCCTCGCCAGCCTCGATCTCGGGCAGCCTCGGCGGTTGCTGGTGTTCAATAAGGTTGATCAGCTCGATAAGCATGAAGTGGCCGCCTTCTGTCGGCGCTTTGAGGCGATTGCGGTCAGTGCCCTGGATCGCAAATCGTTTGCACCCCTGCTGGCAGAGATGCAACGCTGTTGCTGGCCGGCTGAAGAGCCTCCGCTAACTTGACATCAGACCAGGATTTCCGCTAGTCTGGCGCCGGTATATTGTATACAAATTGACAAAAACTTTCGCATTTATAGGGACTTCATGAGGCTCTCTTGGTTTAAATCTGCTG
>JAUXIR010000035.1 GCA_030620915.1 Geopsychrobacter sp.
CACCGATTCGTGATGCTGCCGGAACTCCGATCGCCAGTGGGTCCTCAACCAGCAATGCCGGTCGAACCGGTGTGGTTCCAAATTTTTACTATACGACTAAAATCTCCAACAAACTGTCCGTAGGTCTGGGCATCAATGCACTCTTCGGCTTGACGACTGAATACGACAAAACATGGGCCGGCCGCTATCATGCGGTAGAATCGGCACTGGCCACCATAAATATCAATCCAAACATCGCCTATAAAATCAATGAACAATTAAGCCTGGCGGCGGGGGTTAGTGCTCAATACATTGATGTGACCCTTTCAAGTATGGTGGATGGTTCACTAGTCGACGGCACCTACTCCAGTTCTCCAAACAAAGATATTTTCGTCGAAAACACCGCAGATGACTGGGGCTTTGGTTTTAACCTGGGGCTGCTCTATCAGTTCAATGAAAAGACCCGCACGGGTCTTTCATATCGCTCACAGATCAAGCACAAGGTTGAAGGTGAAGTAAAAGCGCAACTCCCGACAGCCATGCTGCCTTACGCCAGCCTGTTTCAAACACAATCCATCAATGGCGCAATCACCTTGCCAGCCTCGGCATCAGTCAGTCTTTACCATCAAATGAATAACCGTCTTGCCCTGATGGGCGATGTCAGCTGGACCGGTTGGAGCAGTTTCGACGACTTAATTATCAATTTTGAAGGGACAGGGATTGCCGGCCAGGCCAACTCACCGACAACCGAAAACTGGGAAGACAGCTGGCGCTATTCTGTCGGTGCCTCCTTCAAGGCCACCGATGAATTAACCCTGCGCACGGGTCTAGCCTACGACGAAACCCCCATCACCGATGAATATCGCACACCGCGAATTCCCGGCGAGAGCCGCACCTGGATCTCACTTGGCACAGGTTATCAGTTCACGCAAAACCTAACCCTGGATTTTGCCTACGCCCATCTTTTTGTGTCCAATTCAACGTTCAGCAAAACAGCCACCCCGGGATCAGAAGATCAAGGACGTGGAACTGTACAGGGTGAATACGAAAACTCGGTCGACATCGCCAGCGTTCAACTGACTTACAATTTCTGACCACCCGCTTTTTGCTCAGAATGATTGCCTTATATCGCGCTGAGCAAAAAGCACAATCATCTTTTTCGTGGCATAATTTAGGTCCGAAGAAAATCGCGACAATCCACACAGTTGACGTAAACGTAAAGGCGTTATATAACTTTACGAGCCCTAAGGATATCAAGATGAGTAAACTGCCCTACAAATCAATTCCAGCCATGCTCCGCAACAGCGCCGCCCAACATGCACAGCGACCAGCGATCAGCTATAAAAAATCTGGAAAGATTATCACCCTCAACTATGCCGAATTTTACCAGCGGGTGCTGATGGCTGCTCGTGGCCTGCGCCGTGCCGGCATGTCTCCGGGAGACCGGGTGGCGATATTCTCTGAAAATCGAGCAGGCTGGGCGATCTCCGACCTAGGTATCCAGACAGCCCTCGGCATCACCGTTCCTATCTATGCGACGAACACCGGGGAGCAAGCCGCCTACGTTATCAATCACAGCGGGGCTCGGATTGTTTTTGTTTCGACCCGGCAACAATATGAAAAACTAATCTCCATCAAGGACCAGATCCCCGATGTCGAGCTGGTCGTCTCTTTTGAACGCTTCCTCGGCCTGCGCGATCTGCCGGTCTACTCACTCTACCAGCTATCCGAGGTCTCTTACCCGCTGACCGACAAGGAACAGCAGGAGATCGAGGGCTGGATCGACCAGATCGAACCGCAGGATCTGATCACGGTGATCTACACCTCGGGGACCACCGGTCAACCGAAGGGAGTCATGCTCAGCCAGGCCAACATGGTCTTCAATGCGACTGCCGGTATGGAGAAGCTCGAAGGACTGGATCCTTCCGAGGTGTTCCTCAGCTTTCTGCCCCTGAGTCATGTACTCGAGCGCACCGCGGGTTACCATGCGGCGATATTGTGCGGCTGTCACATCGCATTTGCCGAAAGCGCCGACAAGGTGGTCGAAAACATTCTCGATTTCCGCCCCAGTGTCATGGTCAGCGTGCCGCGCCTGTTTGAAAAGATCTACTCGCGCATCTACGAAAACGTTCATCAAAGCAGCGCCCTCAAGCGCAAACTCTTCCACCGCGCCGTGCGCCGTGGCCGTGAATATATGATGGATCGCTATATCGAACCCCGACCGATCAGCCTTGTGCGGAAGCTTGAGTACAAACTGTTTGACCGTTTGGTCTTCAGCAAAATCCGCGCTCGTTTCGGCGGGCGACTGCGCTACTTCATCTCCGGTGGCGCTCCGCTCGACAAGACGATCAACGAGTTCATGTGGACGATCGGCATCCCGACCTTTGAGGGTTACGGACTGACCGAAACCAGCCCGGCTCTCACCATGAATGCACCCTGGAAGGTCCGCTTCGGCTCGGTCGGCACCCTGCTCGAAGAGACCGAGGCGAAACTCGCCGACGACGGGGAACTGCTGGTCAAAGGACCGCAGGTGATGAGCGGCTACTACAACGACCAGCAGGCCACCGACGAGGCGTTTGAGGACGGCTGGTTTAAAACCGGAGATATCGCGACCATCGACGAGGACGGCTACATCTTCATCGTCGATCGCAAAAAAGAGATCATCGTCACCGCAGGGGGCAAGAATATCGCGCCCCAAGCGATCGAAAACGAGCTGCGCCTCGATAAATATATCTCGCAGGCTTTTGTCTACGGCGACCGCAAGCCCTGCCTGGTCGCGCTACTGACACCGAATATCGACCGTCTGCTTGAGTTCGCCAAGTCCGAAAAAATCTCCTACCTCGATACCAATGAACTGGTGAACAGCAGCCGAACCCAGGAGCTCTATGCCGAGCGGATCGCGGAGGTGAACAAGCACCTTCCCCCCTATGAAACCATCAAGAATTTTGTACTTCTACCACAGGAGTTTTCGATTGAGGGAGGCGAACTCACACCGACCATGAAGATGAAACGCAAGGTCATCTATGAAAAGTATCGTGACAAGATTGAAGCTCTCTACCACAACCAAAGTGTCACCGGACCAACTCTAAACGGAGGAAAATCATGAGGCAGATCAACAAGGTTGCTGTTTTAGGCGCAGGCGTCATGGGCGCCACCATTGCCGCCCATCTGGCCAATGCCGGGCTCGATGTGCTGATGCTCGACATTGCGCCGAACAAATTGACCGCCAAAGAGGAAGCCGCAGGGCTGACCCTTGAGAGCCCGCAGGTTCGCAACCGAATCGTTGCCAACGGCCGCGAGGCCTTGAAAAAACTTAAGCCCGCGCCACTCTACCTGCCGCAATATCTGCAGCAGATCGTTATCGGCAATCTCAGCGATGACCTGGCAAAACTTAAAACTTGCGATTGGGTGATCGAGGTCGTCATCGAGCAGATGGCGATCAAGAAGAGCCTGCTGACCAGCCTGGTGCCCTATCTGGCCGAAGGCGCCATCCTCTCGACCAACACCAGCGGTCTTTCGATCAATGAGTTGGCCGAGGTACTGCCGCCTGAGGTTCAAAAAAACTTCCTGGTGACCCACTTCTTCAATCCGCCGCGTTACATGCGTCTGCTCGAGATTGTGCCCTGCGCCCAGACCGATCCGCAGGTTGTTGCGGGACTGGCCGATTTCATCAACCACCGGCTCGGCAAGGGGGTCGTCTACGCCAAGGACACGACCAACTTCATCGCCAACCGGATCGGGGTCTACGCCATTTTCAAAGGGCTCGAGCATATGCTCGACATGGGGCTGACGGTTGAAGAGGTCGACAGCGTAGCCGGCCCGGCGACGGCCCGGCCACGCACCGCAGCATTCCGCACCGCCGACCTGGTCGGAATCGACACCCTGGTTCATGTCGCCAACAATTCCTACGAATACCTGCCGAACGACGAGGAACGCGAGGTTTTCAAGATTCCGCCCTTCGTCCAGCAGATGGTCGAGAAGGGTCTGCTCGGCAACAAGAGCAAGGCCGGCTTATACAAAAAAGAAAAGATCGACGGCAAGCGCCAGGTCTTCTACTACGACTTCAACAGCGGTGAATACAAAGCGGCCGAAAAACCGAAATTCGCCTCGGTACAGGCGGTCAAACAGATCGACGATCCCGCCAAGAAGGTGGCGATGATGGTCGCGGCCGGCGACAAGGGGAGCGAATTCGCCTGGCGCTCGCTACGCGACACCCTGATCTACGCCCTGAACCGCATCCCCGAAATCGCCGACGATCTGGTCAATATCGACAACGCCATGAAGTGGGGCTTCAACTGGGAGATCGGTCCCTTCGAGATGTTCGACGCCATCGGCGTGAAGAACTTCGTTGCCCGCGCCGATAAGGATGGCATCACCGTTCCCGAGGTGCTGCGCACGATCGACAGCTTCTATCGCTTCAACGAGGCAGGAGCACAAGAGTACTTCGATCTCGAATCGAACAGCTACCAGCCGATTGAGCAGACCGCCGGGACCATCAACCTGCAGATCCTCAAGCGTGCACAGGGTGTAGTCGAAAAGAATTCGAGCTGCAGCTTGCACGATCTGGGCGACGGGGTTTTCGGTCTCGAATTTCATTCCAAGATGAATTCGATCAGCGGCGATATTCTGGCCATGACCCAGAAGGCGGTTAAACGTGCCGAGGCCGAAGGCGTGGGCTTGGTGGTCGGCAACCAGGGGACCAACTTCTCGGTCGGTGCCAATCTGATGTTGATGGCCGTCGCCCTGGCTGAAGGCGCCTACGACGATATCAACATGATGATCAAGCAGTTCCAGAAGGCGACCATGTCTCTCAAACTGTCGCGAGTGCCGGTGGTGGTGGCACCTTTCGGCATGACCCTGGGTGGCGGCTGCGAATATGCCCTGCACGCCTCGGCAATCAATGCCTCGGCCGAAACCTACATGGGTCTGGTCGAAATCGGCGTCGGTCTACTCCCCGCCGGTGGCGGGACCAAAGAGATGTGCCTGCGCGCCGTGGAACAGGCTGCACACACCGGCATCGATGTCACCCCCTTTATCTTTAAATACTTCCAGCAGATCGGCATGGCCAAGGTCGCCATGGGCGCCGCTGAACTCTACGACATGGGCTATATGCGTCAGGCCGACAGTATCACCATGAACCCCGAGCGATTGATTGCCGATGCCAAACAAAAGGTCCTCGGCATGGCACCCAACTTCCGCCCACGTCGCGCAGCCGAGAACATCCCGGCTCCGGGTCGCAGCATCGCCGCCAGCATCAAGAGTCAGCTCTGGAACATGCAGGCCGGCGGCTTTGTCACCGCATACGAGATGGAAGTCGGCGGACTGATCGCCGATGTTATCTGCGGCGGCAACGTACCGGCCGGAACACCGATTTCCGAAGACTATCTGTTGCAGCTTGAGCGCGAAGGCTTCCTCAAGCTCTGCGGCAACAAAAAGACCGTCGAGCGCATTCAGCACATGCTCAAAACCGGCAAACCGCTACGGAATTAAGAGTAATATGGCCACCAAGGCACCAAGAACACCAAGAAGATCAATCCCTATTTAACGCAGAGGCTGAGAGGGGCCGAGACGGAGAGAAAATCGAAATCTTTTAGGGTTAAAACCAAAAAAACAGATTTTATGCTTTTCTCTCCGACTCTCCTTCTCAGCGACTCTCCGTTAAAATGTTTTTCTTGGTGCCTTGGTGGCTAAAACGAATTTCAGATTTAACCCATACGGAGGATAAAAGATGAAAACAGCATATATACTCGCGAGTTACCGCACCCCCGGCTGCCGGGCAAAAAAAGGCAAGTTCAAGGACATGCGCCCCGATGATCTGGCGGCAGCAGCGATGACCGGTCTGATCGAACGCACCGCCATCGACCCGGCCAGTATCGAGGACATCATCCTCGGCTGCGCCTTCCCTGAAGCAGAACAGGGGATGAACGTCGCGCGCATTGCGGCGATGAAGGCCGGCATCCCCTACCAGGTGCCGGCGCAGACGATCAACCGCTTCTGCGCCTCAGGTCTGCAATCGATCGCGCTGGCGGCCGAGCGGATCATGGCCGGCTTCGCCGACTGCATTCTCGCCGGTGGCGCAGAATCGATGACCACCGTACCGATGGGCGGCAACAAGTACAGCGCAAATCCGGGACTGGTCGCCGACTGGCCTGAATCCTTTGCTTCGATGGGCGTGACCGCTGAACTGGTCGCAGAAAAATACGCCATCGAGCGTACGGCCCAGGATCAGTTTGCCGCCGCCAGCCACCAGAAAACAGCGGCGGCCATCGCTGCCGGGCGTTTTAGCGACGAAATCATACCGGTCGAGATCGAACATACCGCCATCGTCAAGGGGAAAGCAAAGACCAGCCACGAACTGGTTAGTATCGATGACGGGGTGCGCGCCGACACCAGCGCAGAATCCCTGGCACGCCTCGCACCGGTTTTCAAGCTTGGCGGCAGTGTCACCGCCGGTAATTCCTCACAGATGACCGATGGTGCCGCCGCGACACTGGTGGTCTCCGAAGCCTATCTGAAGAAAATCAGTCAGGATCCACTGGCGCGTTTCGTCGCGTTTGCGGTGCGCGGCGTCCCACCTGAGTTGATGGGGATCGGCCCGATCGAGGCGATTCCGGCAGCCCTGAAGATGGCGGGACTGAAGCAGGAACAACTCGAGCTGATCGAGCTCAACGAGGCCTTTGCCGCCCAGTCACTGGCGGTCATCAAGGATCTCGGCCTGAACCCGGACATTATCAATGTCAACGGCGGTGCTATCGCCCTGGGACACCCTCTCGGTTGCACCGGAGCCAAACTGACCGCCACCCTGCTGCATGAACTGAAACGCCGCCAGGGGAAATACGGCATGGTTTCGATGTGTCTCGGCGGCGGCATGGGTGCCGCCGGAATCTACGAACTTCTTTAACACTTAAATCTAATAAATAAAGCGAGGTAAACATGAGCAAGCAACTGAAAAAAGGCGGCGAGTTTCTGATCGCTGAAACCGACTGCAGTGAGATTTTCACCCCGGAAGATTTCAGCGACGAGCAGAGGCAGATCGCCGAGACCACCAGCGACTTTGTTGAAAATGAGATCATGCCGAAGGCCGATGAGATCGAAGCCGGTCGATTCGACCTGGTCGTCGAAGGGATGAAAAAATGCGGCGAACTCGGCCTGCTGATGATCGACGGCCCCGAAGAGTACGGCGGCCTTGAGCTCGACAAGGCGACCAGCATGCTGGCCGCCGAAAAGATCGCGCCGGCCGGTTCTTTCTCGGTCGCCTACGCCTGCCATACCGGCATCGCTACCCTGCCGCTGGTCTACTACGGCACCCCCGCGCAGAAAGCGCAGTATCTCGAAAAACTGCTGACCGGCGAATGGATAGGCGCCTATTGCCTGACCGAACCGGGCAGCGGCTCCGATGCCCTGGGCGCCCGGGCCACCGCCGTACTCAGCGATGACGGCAAGCACTATATCCTCAACGGCACCAAGCAGTTCATCACCAACGGCTCCTTTTCCGATCTTTACACCATCTTCGCTCAGGTCGCTAAAACCAAGTTCACCGCCTTTCTGGTCGAGCGGACCTTCGAAGGCCTGGTGGTCGGCCCCGAGGAGAAGAAACTCGGTATCAAGGGCTCCTCGACCACCCAGATCATCCTCGACAACTGCAAGGTTCCGGTTGAAAACCTGCTCGGTGAAATCGGCAAGGGACACAAGATCGCCTTTAACGTCTTGAATGTCGGGCGCTTCAAGCTCGGCGCCGCAGTCACCGGCGCAGCCAAGTACGCCCTGTCGGTCGGGATCAAGTACGCCAACGAACGCAAGCAGTTCGAGACCCCGATCGGCGAATTCGGCGCCATCGGCGAGAAGATCGCCAACCTGCAGGCCGAACTTTTTGCATCCGAATCACTGATCTACCGCCTGGCCGGCCTGCTCGACGACAAGCTGGCGACCATCGACAAGTCGGTCGACAACTACTACGAGGAGTACCAGAAGGGGATTGAGGAATACGCCCCCGAGTGCGCCATCGCCAAGGTCTACTGCTCCGAAGTCCTGGCCCGCGTGGTCGACGAGGTGGTGCAGATCCACGGTGGCTACGGCTTTACCGCCGAGTATCCGGCCGAGCGTTTCTATCGCGATGAGCGGATCAACCGGATCTTCGAAGGGACCAACGAGATCAACCGCTTGCTGATTCCGGGAATGATCCTTAAGCGCTCGATGAAGGGTGAACTACCGCTGCAAGCCGAAGCGATGAAGGCCTTCGAATCGCTGATGACTCCGAGCTTCCCCGAGCTCGACGAAGAGGATCCCTTCGCCGCCGAGAAGGATCTGCTCAAGAACCTCAAGACCCTCTTTCTGATCCTGGCCGGCGCCGGGGTGCAGAAATACATGGAGAAGCTCTCCGAGCAGCAGGAGATCCTGATGGCGGCGGCCGACGTCACCATCCAGATTTTCGCCATCGAAAGCGCGGTTTTGCGTGCTGAAAAGGGCTATGCTCAAGCGAGTGAGGCCCGCAAGGAACTACTCAAGGCGGCGGTCAAGGTTTGTACATTCAACGCCACCGAGATCGCCGGCACGGCGGCCAAGCGCGGCGCCTTCTACGTTGAAGAAGGCGATACCCTGACCATGATCCTCTCCGGCGTGCGCCGTTTTGCCAAATACGATGCCAGCGGTCTGATGCAGGCCACACGTCTGCTCGCCAGCCGTTCGCTCGAAGAAGAAAAATATCTCTTTTAACCAGACAATCGCGGGGGCAGGGCAGCCTACCCCCGCGAGACACGAGCCATGATTAAACAACACACCATAGCCACCCCCTATCTGGTCGGTGACGTCCATTTCTACAGTGCCCGCCTCGAAGGTGAACTGGTGCTGTTCGATACCGGACCGACGACCGCACAGGCCTGGCAGATGCTGAAACAGGAGGTCGATCTCGGCCAACTGCGCCATGTATTTGTCACCCATTGCCATATCGATCATTGGGGGAATGCGGCACGCTTGGCTGAAGAAACCGACGCAACCCTTTACCTGCCGCAGCGCGATGTCGACAAAATCACCCATCATGACCGGCGGCTGCAGGGGATGATGGAGGTTCTGCTCGGCTACGGCTTCGATCAGACCTATCTCGACAACCTGCGCCTGGAAATTGACAACGAGTCGGTCTTTCCGCCCTTTCCACAACAGTACCAGGTGGTTGAAAGATCGGATATCCCGCAACAACTGGGGATAGAAGTGCTGCCCTGTCCCGGACATTCGCAGAGCGACCTGGTCTACCGGGTCGGCACCCAGGCGGTCACTGGAGATGTGCTGCTGCAGGGGATCTTCCAGTCACCGCTACTCGACGTCAATCTATCCACCTTCTCCGGGCGTTTTCACAACTACCAGGCCTACTGCACCAGCCTGGCCAACCTGGTCAGGCTGCGCGACTGCCAGATTCTGCCCGGTCACC
>JAUXIR010000327.1 GCA_030620915.1 Geopsychrobacter sp.
AGAATACCAGGTGGGGGATCGACCAAGTAGGGCATGATTTTAAAATGTTCTTGGTTGACTGATGGTAAAACGACTCCCCTGCCCGATGACACTCTCGGCCCAGATACGTCCCCGATGAGCGTCGACAATACGCTTACAGATCGAGAGGCCCAGACCGTTGCCGTGCTGCCCATCAGGACTTTGGCGATGGCTGAATTCATCAAAGATACGCGGCAACAAATTAGCGGCTATCCCAGGGCCGGTATCCGACACCGAGACATAGGAATCCTTATCATCGGTCGTAAATTGAAGCTCGATGGTCCCACCCCGTGGGGTGAATTTAATCGCATTGCTCATCAGGTTGTAGAAAACGCGCCGGATATTTTCGGCATCACAGTGAGCAGGCACATGCTCATGGTGGCACTTGATATCGAGCTCAATCCCACGACGCTTCATCAGTGGTTGAATATCCCGTGATGCAGATTCAATCATCTGGCGAAGATCTGTTTCTGCAACCTCAAGCTTCAGGTTGCCCGATTCAATCTGCGAAAAATCGAGCAAATTATTCGTCATATCGACCAAACGCCGACAACCCATCATCAGCCCATCGACGAATTCGGTCTGCTGGCGGGAGAGATTTTCCGGTTCAGTTTCTTGCAGCAACAGACAATATCCATCGATCACCGAGACCAGCACGCGCAAATCATGCGCCGCCACATCGAGTAAAGCACCACGGGGACCGCAGAGACCTTCATCGGCAGGCTCAATGCTTTGCGCCTGGGAAGCGGGTTGCTCTTGCTGGTTTGCGAGCCGCGCAAAACGCAAGGCACTGGTCGCTACATTGGCGACCATTTGACAGAAAGAGATCTCATCTTCGGCAAAACCTTCAATGCCTCGAGCGGTCCGAACCACCAAAACACCGATAACGCGCTGTCGATCGACCATTGGCAGAACCAGCAGGGAATTAAACCCAAGCCGCTCAATATAGGGGCGAACAGCTTCCATGATGGGATGCTTGCTGATATTGTCGATCAAGATCGGTTTGGCGGTACGGATAGTCTCCTGGATTTCAGGGTACTTCCCAAGGTCAATCTTGAGGCCGTTCAGATCTGGATCGTCATTTGAAGCCATGACATAACCAAACTGATCGTCCTCCCGTACCATTGTGATAGAACAACGATGAACCTCAATCACCTGCCCAATTACCTCAACGACACGCTGCAAAACCTGAGAGGTATTCAGATCTGAATTCGCCAGGTTGGAAATGCCAGCCAGAAAACGATAATCGACCCGCGGCAAATCTGCGACCCGAGACTTTTCTTCCGGCTTGATCCGGCTCAGGACACGAGCCAGCAGCTCTTCTCCCTGAAAAGGAGAACAGACAAAATCGTCGGCATCGCTTGAGCAGAGCCAGGATCCGAGATCGGTATGATATGGAGGAACGAGCAGAATAATCGGCAGATGGGTTTCAGGGGCACAGGAACGCAATATCTGGCAGCAAGCCGGATCCGACTTGGCCAGCGCAGCATCCAACAAAACCAGCTGTGGGCGCTGTTGACGAATCTGCTCTGAAGCCGTCAGCAGATCATCGCAACACTGAATGCGCAAACCGGCCTCACCAAGGATCGGTTCGATCTGTGCGCGAACAACCTGGCTTGAATCAACTATAAGTATTCGTCCCGACATTGGCATCTCAGCCCCCTCACCTGTTCAACAAAAACTTTAAAAAATCTGTTCTACCAAATCACGTCTGCAGAATCCATACCCGGAGCATTGATTAGAGTCAACTTCTTATAATTTTCTTATCTTGCACGCGTATACGCAACCGTGAGCTGACGACAGCTATTAAAAACAGGGTCAGCGGCAGGCATCTGCCCAATTCAAAACGCCATATAGCCAAGGCACGCGTCTTTTAACCAATAATCAAATCGAGAATGAATGCGCTCAAAGTCACCAAAATATGTTCAACCTGGCTATCGACAACTGTATACAATATACATATAATGCTATTTCTTCTGTACCCTGATGTGCCGCAAAAACAGAGCACATACCCTTTCAATTGACAAGGAGTGAGAACCATGCCCGACTTTTTCTATCAGGACCCCTTCCCTCTGGCGAAAGACGAAACCAGCTACTATAAGGTTGAAGGTTCGGAAAAGTTTGTCAGCATCGCCAACTTCGATGGTCAAGATGTCCTCAAGATTCACCCTGAGGCCCTGACCGTTCTCGCCAACCAGGCGATGAAGGATATCTCCTTCATGCTGCGCCCTGAGCACAATGAGCAGGTTGCAAAAATCCTGAGCGACCCGGAATCATCGGAGAATGATCGTGGCGTGGCGATGGCTTTCTTACGTAACGCTGAAATTTCGGCTAACTTTGAACTGCCGATCTGTCAAGACACCGGAACCGCTACTATTGTCGCCAAGAAAGGCCAGCAGGTCTGGACCGGCGGCAACGACTGTGAGCGTCTCTCCGAAGGGGTATTCAAGACCTACATTGAAGAGAATCTGCGCTACAGCCAGACCGTAGCCCTAGATATGTACCAAGAGAAGAACACCGGCACCAACCTGCCGGCCCAGATCGACATCATGGCCACCGAGGGAGATGCTTACAAGTTCCTGTTTGTTGCCAAGGGCGGCGGTTCGGCAAACAAGACCATGCTCTTTCAGGAGACCAAGGCGCTTCTCAACCCGGATACGCTTTATGATTTTCTGGTCGCCAAGATGAAAACCCTCGGCACGGCCGCTTGCCCGCCCTACCATATCGCATTTGTCATCGGCGGCACCTCGGCAGACGCCTGCATGAAGACCGTCAAGCTGGCAACCGCCAAGGAATTAGATGGCCTCCCCTCAGCAGGCAATGATCACGGCCAGGCTTTCCGCGATCTCGAACTGGAAGCAAAGCTGCTCAAGGCTGCCCAGGATCTGGGTATCGGTGCCCAGTTCGGTGGCAAGTACTTCGCCCATGACGTACGCGTCATCCGTCTGCCGCGTCACGGTGCCTCCTGTCCGGTCGGCATGGCCGTCTCCTGCTCGG
>JAUXIR010000271.1 GCA_030620915.1 Geopsychrobacter sp.
AGCGGGTGACGACGGCCAGGACCTCAACGATACCATCCCCGGTGGAGAGGAGTCGGTGTTTGACCGATGAGTCAAAGTAGGCGGCATCGCCTTCCTTGAGGAGGAAGCGTTCGTCGTCGAGAATCAATTCGGCGCTACCTTTGAGAATCAGCAGGAACTCTTCGCCTTCATGATTGTAGAGGTTCTCTTCGGTTGCACGTTCGGAGACGGTCAGCAGGAAGGGCTCCATCTTCTTGTTGCTTTTGCGGTAAGAGAGGGTCTCATAGGTGTAGCCGTGACCGGTCCCGTCTTTGGAGATGACGCGGCTGACGATGCGCCGGTCCTCCTTGTGGACGATCTCGTATTTGGCGACCGCTTCCCCTTCTTCAAAGAAGAAGCTCATCTTGATGTCGAAGAAACGTGCGATCTTTGACAGGGTCGCGATTGGTGGTGAGACATTATTGTTTTCGATCTGTGAAATCAGGGCCGGGGAGAAGCCTGTTTCGGTGGCGACATCCTGCAGGGTCAGTTTACGCTCCTTGCGAAGATGCTTGATCTTTTTGCCGATGTTGAATTCCATGCGTATTCCCAGAGAATAGAATAGGGTTTTATATTCAAACGGGTATAGCGGACATGGTAGAAAATGTCAACTGTAATATTTATTGAAGGTAAAAAGTTTTACCGAGGATAAACCCTGTTAAGTTATGATAAACACGCACTGTTTTTGAAGACGAGTATCTGGAGTTAGGTCGATGCGGGCCGGTTGAATTGTGTTAGTATGCTCTGGCTTATTTTGAGTATAGGGATGAGGGCCTGGCCGGGAGAGCGGATGAAACGAGAGGTGCGACAGCGTGAAATTTTGACTCTGCTCGACAGGGAGTCAGGGGTTTCGGCGGGTGATCTGGCTCAGCGCTTTCAGGTTTCACGCATGACTATTCACCGTGATCTGCGCAGTCTGCTCAAGCAGGGCTTGTTGTTGCGGATTCAGGGCGGTGCCGTTACCAAAGGGCTTGTTCGTGCTGCTACGAAAAATCATTGTTCCGCCTGCAGGCGGCGACTTCTTCCCCACCAGTGCTGTGAGATCCTGAGGGCAGACGGTTCGCTTGATGTTGCCTGCTGTACGGCCTGCGGCTTGCGTCAGTTCAGTGTCCAGCCGGCAGCAGAACAGTTCCTGGTCGGCGATCAGGTCAGTGGGCGAATGCTGCCGGCGGAAGATGCCTATTTTTTGGTTAATTCGCTGGCTTCGCCCTGCTGTCAGCCGTCGTTTCTTAGTTTCGCCAGTGAGAGCGAGGTGGCGCTTTTTCAAGCAGGTTTTGGCGGTTCGATTGCGCGTCTGGACGAGGCGCTGGAGTTTCTGCGTGTCGCCGAAGGATTGAATGGGACCTGATGATTAAGGTTTTGTGTCTGTAATGTTAATCGAGAGCTGAAGCGTCTTTACCTCTGTGGTGTTTATTCATACTTCAATCCGGGAGTTGTTTGATGAAGTCATTGCTGCTTGCTGTTGTTTGTTCGCTGCTGCTGGGTGCCTGTTCCTTAGGGGTGAGGATGGAGCAGAAAGAAGGCTTCGCGCCCCGCACCCAGCCACAGACCATTTTTGTCGTCCCGTTTACCACGATTATGGTTCCTGCCGAGGTGGCAGAGGGACTGTTTGACCGTTTTGTCGATAGGCTCAACGAAGTGCAAACCCGGGATGGACTCGAATATGTCATCCTCAAGCAGGGCCTGGATGCTGTCGATGCCGGCTGGCTCGGCAAGCGTGACTATGTGACGGGTGAAATCTTCGCCTATGTTGAGGAGAGCGGGAGTTCGACGGCATTGATCCGCTCTAAAAGTCGTATCAGCCTCTTTCAGGCGGGACGGCTCGAGCCGACCCTGCAGCTCGATTATCCGGTCGAGCTATTCTACGAAAAAGACTACCTCTCGCTGGAGGTTGCGCGGCGTAAACTGGCCGATAAAATTTCCGGCAGCATGGCGCAAAAGCTGAGTGAAGCACTGGCCGGAGGCTGAATCTATACCGGCTTTCTCGCCTTTAGCACTCTTTTCGGTTGAGTGCTAACAAACCCCTTGACAATTCCCCTGAAGCGATTATTATCCATCTGGTTAGCACTGTCTTTACGGGAGTGCTAACGTTTTTTTAGCCGTCCTTTGTCTTAAAAAGACAGGTTCGACTTCTGGTGACTTGAACCGGCCACATCAAATGGTCATAAATCATTAAATTGGTAGCAGGAAAGGAGCAACAAAAATGAAGCTGAGACCCTTGCAGGATCGTATTATTGTTGAGCGGATTGAAGAGGAAACCACCACTGCCGGTGGTATTATCATCCCGGATACCGTTGCTAAGGAAAAGCCGCAGGAAGGCAAGATTGTTGCCGTAGGCAAGGGCAAGATGACCGAGGATGGCAAGCTGATCCCGATGGATGTCCAGGTCGGCGATCTGGTGCTCTTCGGCAAGTATGCCGGCAGCGAAGTCAAGGTCGACGGCGTTGAGTATCTGATCATGCGTGAGGATGACATCCTCGGCGTTGTTGGGTAAGGCAGATTCCGCTTTTGCGCCCCGGCGGCGTTGCTGTGCTGCTCACATAACATAAAGCTATGCTGCGCTTCTGCGCTGCTCGTGCCTTGCCGGGACACGAAATCGAAACTGCTGAACAGTATTTAGCTAACAGACAAACGAAATTATTTACGGAGGAATAATAGATCATGGCTAAAGAGATTCTCTATTCTGTGGATGCCCGCGCCAAGATTCTTAACGGCGTTAATGCCCTGGCCGATGCGGTCAAGGTTACCCTCGGTCCCAAGGGCCGCAATGTTGTCATCGACAAGTCATTCGGCGCTCCGTTGATCACCAAGGACGGCGTCACCGTCGCCAAGGAGATTGAGCTGGACGACAAGTTCGAAAACATGGGTGCACAGCTGGTTAAGGAAGTTGCTTCCAAGACTTCTGAGGTTGCCGGTGACGGTACCACCACTGCAACCGTTCTGGCTCAGTCGATCTATCAGGAAGGGGTCAAGCTGGTCACCGCCGGTCACAATCCGATGGAGATCAAGCGCGGCATCGAAAAAGCGGTTGTGATTGCGGTTGAGGAGATGAACAAGCTCTCCAAGCCGATCAAGGATCACACCGAGATTGCTCAGGTCGGCACCATTTCGGCCAACAGCGACGAGACCATCGGCAATATCATCGCCGAGGCGATGCAGAAGGTCGGCAAGGAAGGCGTCATCACCGTTGAGGAGGCCAAGTCGATTGAGACCAGCCTCGAGACTGTCGAGGGTATGCTCTTCGATCGCGGTTACCTCTCCCCTTACTTCGTGACCGATGCCGAGCGCATGGAAGCGGTCCTCGAAGATGCACTGATCCTGATCTATGACAAGAAGATCAGCACCATGAAGGATCTGCTGCCGATCCTCGAGCCGGTGGCCAAGCAAGGCAAGCCGCTCTTGATCATCGCCGAGGACATCGACGGTGAGGCCCTGGCGACCCTGGTGGTCAACAAGCTGCGTGGCACCCTGAATATCTCGGCCGTCAAGGCTCCGGGATTCGGCGATCGTCGTAAGGCGATGCTCGAAGATATTGCCGTTTTGACCGGCGGGACCCT
>JAUXIR010000368.1 GCA_030620915.1 Geopsychrobacter sp.
CACGGCAAGCGGACCGGTGACTGGAACGGCGACAAGCAGTACCTGCTCTGTGCCCATTGTCATAATCCTCACGATCCGAAATTTAAATCTCTTACCCCGATGCCTCCGCCGGTCAGGCCCGGACAGGCCCGCCACTGAGACCTATTTTTTAAACCATCCTCAGGGAGATCAGTCGATGTCAGATCAAAAAAAACAGGATGATCATGTGTTCAGGGTGAGTCGCCGCAAGGCACTTAAGGGGTTGGCCGCTGGGGTCGGTGCCCTGGCGCTCCCGACAGCCTCGGCTTCAGCCTCGGTCTGGGAAGCCTTTTTCCAGCAACATTTTCGGGAGTTGAGCAAGCAGGAACTTCAGGATGTACTGCTGCGCCTCGAAAAGGGCTACAGCAAAGAGTATGGCAAGCAGGTCAAGGTCAAGGCCACGCCGCCGATCGAAGGAGTGAAGTTCGGCTATGGTCTCGATCTCTCGCGTTGCATCGGTTGTCGTCGCTGCGTCTATGGATGCGTAGAGGAAAACAACCAGTCGCGTGACCCGCAGATCCACTGGATTCGAGTGGTGCAGCTTGACAAGGAAAAAGGCGTCGACCTCGACCGGGCCGAGCATTACTACAACCCGAAACAGGTCCCGGAAGAGGGCCACTTCTATATGCCGGTCCAGTGCCAGCAGTGTGAAAAACCACCCTGCACCAAGGTGTGCCCCGTTGAGGCGACCTGGCCCGAAAGGGACGGCATCGTCGTCGTTGACTACAACTGGTGCATCGGCTGTCGCTACTGCATGGCCGCCTGTCCGTACGGCGCGCGTCATTTCAACTGGAGCAAGGCGAATGTACCGGCTGGGGAGGTCAATCCTGACACCCACTATCTGGGGAACCGCCCGCGTCCGGTCGGGGTCGTTGAGAAATGTACCTTCTGCATCCAGCGTACTCGAGAGCAGCCGGGGAGATACCCGGCCTGCGTGGAGGTCTGTCCGGTCGGCGCCCGCAAGTTCGGCAATCTGCTCGACCCGGAAAGTGAGATCCGCTATCTGATCAAGAACAAGCGGGTATTTATCCTCAAGGAAGACCTGAATACCCAACCGAAATTCTTCTATTTCTACGCGACCTAAACCTGCGGAGTCAGCCATGCAATTACGTGAAGTCTGGTCGTTTTACAAGGGCACGTTCATACTGGTCGGCAAGGGGAGCAAGGCCTATTATGCCTGGGTGGCGATCCTGCTCTCCCTGATGGGCATCGGTGTTGCCGCTTACCTCTACCAACTCAATCATGGGCTCGGGGTTACCGCAATGCGGGATCAGGTCTCCTGGGGCTTTTATATCTCCAACTTCACCTTTCTGGTGGGGGTGGCGGCCGCCGCAGTCCTGCTGGTTATCCCCGCCTATGTGTATAACTGGGGACCGATCAAAGAGATTGCGGTCCTCGGTGAACTGCTTGCTATCTCTGCGATCTGTATGTGCCTGATGTTCGTAACCGTCGATATCGGTCGGCCCGACCGCTTCTGGCACCTGATCCCCAAGGTCGGTATTCTCAACTTTCCCACTTCGCTGCTGGCCTGGGATGTCGTGGTCCTCAATGCCTATCTGGGCCTCAACCTGGTGATTGTGGTCTACTACCTTTACAAGACCTACTACAAGCGGGTGGCCAACAAGGCGTTTACCACCCCCCTGCTGTTGCTCTCCATTCCGGCCGCGATCTCGATCCACACGGTGACCGCCTTTTTGTATAACGGCCTCGGGGCGCGACCCTTCTGGAACGCCTCGATCCTTGCCCCCCGTTTTTTGGCCTCGGCATTCAGTGCCGGCCCGGCGTTCATGATTATTCTCTTTCTGCTGATCCGGAAATACACCCGCTTTAAAATCAAGGATGAAGCGATCCATAAGGTTGCCGAATTGATCGCCTATGCCATATTCATCAACCTTTTTCTGTTCGGCGCCGAACTTTTCAAAGAGTTCTACACCGCAACCAAGCATCTGGCACCGATGGAGTATCTGCTCTTCGGTCTGCATGGCCACAGTGCCCTGGTCCCCTGGATATGGACGTCGATAATCTTCAACCTGTTTGCTTTTTTGATTTTCCTGATCCCTGAAACCCGCAACAACCATGTCACCCTTGTCATGGGCTGTGTGTTGATATTTATCGGAGTCTATATTGAGAAAGGGATGGGCCTGATTATCCCCGGTTTTATCCCTGATGTACTGCATGAAATCTATGAGTATGCTCCGACCGGGATCGAACTGCTGGTCAGTATGGGGATATGGGCAACCGGAATGTTCATCTTTACCATGCTGCTGCGGGTGGCGATCCCGATCCTCAATGGCGATTTTCATGTTGCCGACGATGGAGTCGGCTCGTACATCGGTGACCAGATGTTCCTGATGAGCCCGACTGAAAAATCGATTTCGCGGCCTGACGAGCCGAGCTGAACCTCTTTTTGTCCATTCAAATCAGTTCCCCTGCCCCGTCTCGCTGGAATAGGAAGGGCGGGAACAGGCTTATAGCTGTTGGTATGGCAAAAATAGTAGAACGGCTTTATACGGCCAATGTTTGAAATGTTTTTGTCCTGCATG